>JAKQGT010000253.1 GCA_029556005.1 Chlamydiota bacterium
CAAGGACCCGCTTTCCATCTAACTCTTTCACATGCAATGTGTTAACATTTTTCCACGATGTTGAAATGTAGGGGGGGATACTTAGAATTTTATGATTGACCTTTTTCATATCTTCCTCACAGACGCACCATTAGAACTCTACCCCATTATAGCGCTCTCGATTTTCAATGTCAATATTGAGTTAGCACTTATACGTTTTAATTGCTGATTTTTTGTGTTTTCTGTTGATTTTTAATAACTTGCGTTTTTATTATTTTTTTACTATAACCCTACTTTTACGGTTTTGCAAGGGATTTTTATTCAAAAATTTTTTTAAATCGGTTGCTTGCTCGTAATAAAATTTCGATTATAAAGAAAGATATAGAAAAACTCAGGGAGTGAGCTCATGGCGCGAAAAACTTTTGTTCTGGATACAAACGTCTTATTGCATGATCCAGAGGCGATTCAAAAGTTTGAGGGCAATGATGTTGTCATGCCATTAGTGGTTCTAGAAGAACTCGACAAAATGAAGCGTTTTACAGATGAGCTCGGTAAAAATGCGAGAAGTGTCATCCGCTTTATTGATGGATTAAAAGGGGATATATTTAAGGGAATAACACTGGAAAATGGAGTGCAATTCTCCCTTTTTGTGGAGAACAAAGGAGCGGAAAGAGAAAGGTTCCCTCTTGCATTAGATAGTACGAAACACCGCATTTTATTTGCTGCATACAAGTTGCAAGCAGAAGGAAGGAATGTTGTCGTTTTAATTTCTAAGGATTTTGTTCTGAGGATTAAAGCAGAATCCATCGGGATTGAGGCTCAAGATTATGAAAGTCTAAAAGAGTCTTTTGATAATCTTTATAAGGGGTATCGCAAACTGGATCTTACGAAGCCACAAATCGATACCTTTATGACGAAAGGGTTCCTAGAGCTCCCTTCAGAGGAATTCTTGCCGAATGAATACACTCTTTTTGGCAGCCCTGAACAGGTAATAGTACTCGGGAAGTACAATGCTTCAAAAAAGCGTGTGGAAGCATTAGACTCTTTAGGAAAAGAGGTTTGGGGGATTAAGCCCCTGAATGATGAACAACAATGCGCAATGGATCTTTTGATGCGCGATGATATCAAATTAGTCTCACTCATTGGACAAGCGGGAACAGGAAAAACTTTACTAGCCCTTACCTGTGGATTAAGGAAGGTTTTTGACGAAAGTGTCTATAACCGTATCCTTATCAGTCGTCCCATCATGCCACTCGGGAAAGATATTGGATATTTGCCAGGGACAAAAGAGGAGAAGATGTATCACTGGATGCAACCGATCTATGACAACTTGGAGTATGTGTGTGAAACCACTTCAGGGTCGGGGAATGGGGCTGAAACGAAACAGTGGATCATGGAGAGCGAAAAAATTGAGATGGAGGCGGTGACTTTCATCCGGGGACGCTCTTTGGCGAATACCTATATCATTATCGATGAAGCCCAAAACTTAACACCCCATGAAGTGAAGACGATTGTTTCTAGGGCAGGACGAGGAACAAAGGTTATTCTGACAGGAGATCCGACTCAGATTGATAATCCCTATCTCGATAAGGATTCGAATGCTTTAACCTATGTAGTCAGCCGTTTTAAATCCTATGAGATTTTTGGTCACGTCTTCTTTGAAAAGACTGAGCGCTCGGAGTTAGCAGCCATTGCTGCAAAAGTGCTTTGAAAAGAGAGATTTTTTCCTAGAGGATCTGTTTGGAGACCGGAGCAAACTTAGGAAAGTTTGTGTATACTCAAACAACTTCCCTAGGGGAAAAGATCCTTTTCATAAATGCTGGAATGAATTTTTAAACACCCTCTAAGCAAAAAAGGGATGCTGAAGGATTGCCTCTTCAGTATAACAAAATTCTGCGGCTAGAAGACCTTTTTCCGGATTGAGTAAGAGATCATTGAGATCGCTATTGTATTCTAGATCCGTTTTTAGAGCCATTTGGCCGAGAATAATCCCAAAATGTTTCCATTCCCATCGCATATCGTCTGATGACGTGAAGGGATGGGTAAGCCCAAAATCTGTCAGTTTGATGCGGTAAGGAGATTTCCCCTCTTTTTCCCCTTTTACGAGGATATTTCCTCCATGGAGGTCTCCATGAAGATAGCCTGCTTGATGGAGGCCGAGAAGGGCTTCAGCGAGTTGTTTACCATATCCGCGAACAGCTTCTGAAGAAAGAGGCATTTTGGTCACGCGTTCTCCAAGGGTTCCTCCTTGAATTGCACGTGATAAGGTTCCAATCACGACATGCCCTTTATGGAGCTGGGGGTCGAGTTCTTCGAGGTAGTGCACCTCTTTTCCATCAAAAGTGAGTACGGCATAAGCCCGGTTTAGATGGCACCCTTTAGGAAGGGTCAAAGCTAGGGCATCTCCTCGAATACCCTCTTCGGTGATCTTATTGCTTGTTGACCAGTAGGAGTAGTAATCATTATCGGAGTAATAAGGGAGAAGTTTGAGGGCAAGTTTTTTCCCCTCAAAAGTGCGGGTTCCCTCCAATTGAAAAACCTTTCCAAAGGCTCCTCTTCCCAGGTATTTTTCGTAGGTGTCGAGTCCTTGTTCCTGAAGTTTAGCGAAAATCAGTTTGGCGAGGTGAGGGTCGTAAACGGCTTTTTGAATTTCTTCATAAAAGGAGTCATCATCGATTTTGATCGAAGGAAATGTCGCTTTTTGCGTTGCGTTGAAAACTCTTGCCACTTTGCTTTGAATCGAAGATTCATTGCGTTTGACGGGCTCATCCCAGTTGATCTCTAGGATTTCATTGATTATATCGTTTGCATCTACAGCTTCTACCATTTTAATGACCCTTATTTATTGATGCGAAGATAATAACAATGAATAGGTTTTATTTAAACAACACATATTATTTTAAAATTTTGTTTATTATTTAAACCCCCGTCTCAAGGGGGTTTTAAAAAATAGGGACCCTTATGTATGCTATGGAGAATCCATACAACAGGATAAAGAGATGGATTTCTCGAAGTTTTCCTCGATCTACAGCTTAGGGTCTGTATTTGAATTATTTTCTATAGGATTATCCTTTCTTTTTGGGAAATGGCTCTCTTCTCATGTTCACAAAAAAGCTATCCTCCATTTTAAGACGATCAATATGACGTCCCACTCCAGTTTCTTTTTTTACTTGATGACTTTTATGATCCAGCTGGTGATGCTTCCCATCTTTTCCTTTGGTTTCGAGCTCTCCTCTTCATTAATCCAGTTTACCCTTCTGATCTTAGTCGCTCTAATGCTCAATACACTCTTGAAAAACTCTGTGCTCAAGATCTTTGTCTCTTTTTTTATTTGGAGCTTTTTTCTCTTGTATATCACCGGTTTATTACAACCGGTTTTTGCTTATCTCAGTGGGACATCAATACGGATTGGTTCAACAACCCTTAACCTATTAGGGATCTTAAAGGCGATAGGAGCGACCACAATTTTGATCAGTGCAGCTCTGGCTTTTGCAAATTACTTAGATCGTCGATTGCAAAAGCAGAAGCAGCTGGCGATTTCGGCTAAACTCATTCTTTCGAAGACTGTTAAAACCTTTTTGTTAAGTTTTTCTGTATTTATTGGACTCTCTCTTTTTGGAATCGATCTCTCCGTTCTCTCGTTCTTTGCGGGGGCGTTAGGAGTCGGTATCGCGTTTAGTCTCCAAAATATCCTATCCAATTTCTTTAGCGGTTTTATCCTTTTGGTCGATCGTTCTATCAAACCGGGTGATGTGATCAGTATTAATAATGGGCAGATTTATGGAGTGGTGAATAAGCTCCATGCTCGTTATGTTTCCTTACGCACAAGGGAGGGGAAGGAACACTTAATTCCCAATCAGGAGATTATTTCGAGTAAACTTGAGAACTGGTCCTATTCTGATACGCAAATCCGAGTAGAAACGGCTTTTAGAGTCTCGATCCATTCTGATTTATATTTGGTGGAAAAATTACTCAAAGAGATTGCTCTCAGTGCCAATAGGGTTGCCCCTAAACCCGCTCCCACCATCCGTTTTCGCTCTCTAATGGATAATGGGGTAGATCTTCTTTTGCGTTACTGGATCTCTGATCCTGAAAATGGCATTAGTGATGTCCGGAGTGAGATTATTTTAAAAGCGTGGAAGGCGTTTCAAGAAAATGGCATTCAGGTTCCCATCCCTCCAAGAGAGATCTATCCAGGGTCAACCGATCCCCAAAAGACTTTAGATACCCTTCTTAACAAGAGCTCTTAGAGGGTGTTTAAATAGTGCTTTCAGCATTGAAAAGAGAGATTTTTTCTAGAGGATCTGTTTGGAGGCCGGAGTAAACTTAGGAAAGTTTGTGTAGGTCGAAAACGGATTCCCTGATAGTGTCGTCATGAGATGGGTATTCAAGAAGTGGCTCCTATGAGCAACTCCTGACGACACTATCTAACCCATTTTTCATAAATGAGCCAAGCAAGTCCTGGCCCAATAATAAAGGTTCCTGCTAGAGGGAGTTGGGTCGAGTCGGGTAGAAATGAAACGAGGCTTCCCAAAACTGCTGCTCCTCCAATCTGCATCGATCCATAGAGAGCTCCGGCATATCCCGCAATCGAGCCAAAGGGGGTGAAAGCTATAGAAAAGGCATTAGGCCAGATAAACGTAGATCCAAAGTAGAATGCAATCACAGAGGCGATAATGCTCCAAGCTTGAACTCCCGTTAAGAAATAGGTGATCAGCATAAAAACTCCTGCAACAAGACTAATGCACCATCCTAATCGCATCAGCTTTTGCATCCCCCAACGTGTGACTAACTTACCATTTAAGTAGCCTGATAAAGCATACGCTACCCCTCCTCCTATTAAGGTGATCAATCCAAACTCTACAGGGGTGAGTCCCGCATGGGTAATGAGAACAACGGGGCCTGCAACAAAGTAAGAGAAAAAAGCTCCATACGTGAAAAAAGTGGAGAGAGTGGTTCCCATAAAAATAGGGCTTTTGAGAAGGACTAGAAACGTTTTTCCTATGTAGCGCAATTGAAGACGTTCTTTATGGTGGTGAATATTGGTCTCTTTGAATCCAAAGATCATCAGTAACAGAGCGATTAGGGTATATCCCAACATAAAAATAAAACTCGCACGCCATCCAAAATAGTGTTCTAAGAAGCCTCCCAATGCAGGGGCTCCAGGAATAATAAACAGGATAAAAACCACCAAGTAAGAGCTATACTTAGCCAATTCTTCTCCCTCAAAAACATCTCGGAAAACAGAGCGCCAAAGGGCTGCAACGGCTCCTGCACCACATCCTTGAACAAGTCGCCCAATGAGAAGGCCTTTGATGGCGAAGGAAAAGACACAAATCAAACTCCCTATGAGGAGAATGGATAGCCCAATGAGAATAGGTATTTTGCGTCCGATCCCTTCAGAAAGGGGGCCATAGATTAGTTGAGATAAGGCAACCCCTACCATATAAATCGATAGGCTCCACTGGACCCAGTTGATATCAGCATGTAATGTCATGGAAATTCCAGGTAACGATGGGGCGTAAATATCTGAGGCGAACTGGGTTAAACAAGCTACAAGAACGATGGTGATAAAGAGAAAGGCATGTTGCTTCATGAATTTTTAGGGGGGGGTTTACAAAATCCAAAAGCTTTTGCATCGAGTGCTGCATTAAATTTGCTAGAGAGGTTTTGAAGAGCGATTAAGGCTGTGAGCTCAACAATCGCATCGGCATCATAATGCTTATGGAGGGCTTCAAAGAGTGTGTCCGGAATTTTATCTGAAGCAAGGGTCATGGCTTCTGCATATTCTAAGGCCTTTTTTTCCCTTTCAGAAAATAAGGGGCTTTCTCTGTAATGTTTCAAAGATTCAACCACTTCCACTCCTCGACCC
>JAKQGT010000257.1 GCA_029556005.1 Chlamydiota bacterium
GTAAACTCATCGATGGAGCTTATGGCAAAGAGTACCTTCCTCATAGTCCCAAGGTCTATTCTACAAAGAAAAGTGCGCAAGATGCCCACGAAGCAATCCGCCCCACGAATTTAAACCACCCTCCCGATGTGATCAAATCCTACTTAACGCCTGATCAATACAAACTGTATGTACTCATCTGGAGACGCTTCCTCGCCTCTCAAATGAACCCTGCTATTTATGATACAGTTTCCTGTGAGATTGAGACCGACCAAAAACTGGTGCTACGCTCTTCAGGTTCGATTATCAAGTTCAAAGGGTTTCTAGCGGTTTACGAAGAAAAAGAAGACCGCGATGAAGAGGAAATCATGCAAAGTGATAGTGACAGAATCCTCCCTCCCCTCGTCGAAGGACAAGTGCTCAAGCTGCTTGAAGTGAATTCTTCTCAATCCTTTACCAAACCCCCTCCCCGTTTTACAGAAGCCTCTCTTGTCAAAGAACTGGAAAAATCGGGAATTGGGCGCCCTTCAACTTACGCTTCTATCATGAATAAAATCCATAGCCGTGCCTATACAACAAAAGAACGTCTCGCTCTAAAACCCACTGAGCTAGGTAAAATCATCGCACAAATGCTTGAGAATCACTTCAACCTCATCATGGATATTAAATTCACCGCACGGATGGAAGATGATCTGGATGAAATCGCAGAGAGTAAACAAGACTGGCGAGAGTTTTTAAAAGGATTTTGGGAAAAATTTGTCCCTGTTCTCGAAAAAGCAGAGAAAGAGGCCTTTGTCCCCAAGCTCATGACCGATATCAACTGTCCCAAGTGCGGAAATAAACTCCAAAAAATCTGGTCCCGTGATAAATATTTCTATGGCTGCTCCAATTACCCCGATTGTAAGTTCACTGTTTCGATCGAGGCTTTAGAGTTTAAGAAAGAAGATTACGCTGACAATTTTGACTGGGATCAACCCTGCCCCAAATGCTCATCCCCAATGAAAATCCGTTTTGGGCGCTTTGGAGCCTTTTTAGGTTGTGAGCGCTACCCAGATTGTAATGGGATTGTGAATATTCCTAAAAAAGATGAGCCCCTTCCTGAAGAAATGCCCAAATGTCCTGCAGTAGGATGCGATGGGGATATTAAGCAACGGCGCAGTCGGTTTGGGAAACCTTTTTTCAGCTGTTCCAATTACCCTGATTGCGACGTGATCGTTAATCAGTTGGATGATTTAGAAATGAAATATCAAAATCATCCGAAAACACCCTATGTAAAGAAAACGAAAAAGGGAGTGAAGAAGGTTGCTGCTAAAAAAGCCCCAAAGAAAAAAACGGCTAAAAAGAAAACAGCAGCAAAAGGAAAGCCCCTCGCCCTCTCTCCTCAACTAGCAGCTGTTGTTGGAGCAAAGGAATTGTCACGTCCTGAGGTCACCAAAAAAGTGTGGGAATATATCAAGGCTAATGAGCTTCAAGATCCCAATAATAAACGCCTCATTGTTCCGGACAATAAGCTAGAAAAAGTGTTTGGACACTCCGATCCCGTCGACATGATGAAATTGCCCGGGATCTTAAGTAAACATATCAAGAAATGAAGCTCTCTCTTCAAAGCATTCAGCGCTTTCTCGTTTATTGCTTTGTTTTTTTTGGCCCCCTAGGCTCTCTCCTTTCGCCCGCTTTTCTGCCTAAGGCTTTTCGTTTTTACCATCTTTTTTTGATCTTCTCTCCCCTCTTTTTTATCAGAATCAAATCGCATGAATGGAAAGCCACTCTCTCTTTTATCCCTTTTCTCGCTTATTGTTTTGTCTCTGCTTATTTTACCGAAAACAAACCCTCTATCGAAGAAGGGGCTCATCCATTTTTTCGGTCAGGACTGCTTATCTCTCAGTATCTTTTTATGTTTGGGGCAGCCTTTTGCTTCCCTGCCCTTGAAAAAGGACGCCTTTTACGTCTCTATTTAGGGGGAATCTTTTTTTCGCTTATGGCAGGATATATCCTTTTTTTCGGATACTACGGAGGGTGGATCTCGTGGAAAACGCTTAATCATTTTTGCGTAGAAGCTCAGATGGCATGGAATGTTTTGCGGTTTGCTCCTGGCTCTTACGCCAATGAGTACGGCAATGTGTGTAGCTTTGTATTAGCGGTTCTCATCCTTCTCTTAGCAGAGAGAAAAAAGTTTTCTTTGTGCCTCTATCTCCTCTTTATCCTTACCTTCATTGCTTTGGTTCTTACAACGACGCGTGCAGCGTATTATTCTTTTGCAATCACCTTTGTGTATCTATGTCTAGTCTCTAAACCTGTACGACGATTTTCGATAAAATTTATCATATTAGGTAGCCTTCTCATCGGTATCCTCAAGCATTATACTTTCGATTTTTTGTATGTTCTTTTTGGAGGAATCAAAGCGATCAGCTTAAAAACAGGTTCGAGTGGAACGCGGATCACGGAATGGGTGAAGGGGTTTGAAGAGTTAGGAAGTGCGGCTGTTTTCGGAACAGGTTTTGGAAACAATATCGCTTCTCATAATGTCTATCTAGAACTCCTCTATGAAGTGGGAATCGCCGGCTCTCTCCTCCTCCTTATTTGCTTGGTCTATTACTTTAGTGAGCACCACTTGCAGATAAAAAGAGCCTTTTTCAGTAGAGCAAAAAGCCAGGAAGAGAGACTCTACACTCAGATTACTTTAATTGGCCTGCTCCATATTTTTCTGTTTGCACTCACCAACCATAATATGCACCACCATCTCACGTGGATGACTTTTCTCTTCTTTAATCTCTCTCTTTTTAGGGAAAAAGCGCTTTCTCCTGAAGCTCTGAAAGACGGTGCATTGCGTCACGATGACACACCACAACATGCTCTCCGCTTTTTACAATAAGGAGATCTTTTACCCCTAAAGTGGTGATTCCCTCTCCAAAAACAAGGCACTCTTTAGTAGCAATCGCTTGTACATTTCCACTTAAAAAATTTGCATTCTCATCTTTAGGAAGGATCTTACTGATACGGTCCCAGGTGCCTAAGTCTGACCACAATGAAGGGTAGGGAATCAAAGCTATATGAGAGGTTTTTTCCATGAGGGCATGATCAATGGAAAGGATCGGGAGGTCGGAAAAGTGCTGGAGAGCTTTTTCATAGGGGTGTCTAAACCACTCAAAAAATTCAGGGGCATATTGTCTTAATTCCTGAAGGAATGCACCGATTTGAAATACAAAAATCCCCGCATTCCAATAGCAGTTACCCTGCAGCAAAAGGGTTTGCGCTAGAGGGAGTGCTGGTTTTTCAATAAAACTCGTGACCCGAAGAACCCCTTCCCCCTTTTCTGTCTGAATATAGCCATACCCTGTTTCTGGATAGGTGGGGGTGATCCCAAAAGTCACAATAACTCCAGTTGCTGCAGCTTTTTTAGCAACAGGAAGTAGCCGTTGAAAGTCTTCTGCGTTTTCAAAATAGTGATCAGAAGGACAAACCACACAAAGAGACTCTTCCCGTGCTCCCATTTTGTCTATTAGATACTTCAAACTCAAGCAAATCGCAGGAGCTGTATTTCTCCCTTCTGGCTCAACAAGAATGGCATCTCCAAAGGAAGGGCCCAATTGCTTTTGGGTGATTTGAAAATGTTTCTGATTTGTCACCACTAAGACTTCAGCTTGAGAAAACCGATTGACGGTCTGTTGAAGAAGCGATTCTCCCCGGTCAAAATCGAGGAATTGTTTAGGGTAAGCTTCTGAGGAAAGGGGCCAAAGGCGTTTACCGCTTCCGCCGGCAAGAATGATGACTTTCATCGCACTGCTTGGTTTTTAAATTCGTTATATTTTTCATCTACAAGGGCTTTAAATTTGATCCTAAAATGTTCTTCACGAAAATTTTCTGCATGTTTACGAATCAGTTTAGGGTCAAATTCCCGCTCTTCAAATGCCTGTACTGCTTCGATAATACTGGATACCGTTTGCTCTGGAAAAAATAGGCCCGATCGATTTTGTAAGACTGTTTCTAAAGCACCCCCTTTCCCATAGGCAATAACAGGAGTTCCACAAGCTTGGGCTTCAACGGGAAGAATTCCAAAATCTTCTAGAGCTGCAAAGACAAATCCTTTCGCATTTTGAAGATGTGTGCGTAGCACTTCATCCCTTTGATAACCCAAGAGTTCCACATTCTTTTTAGCTTTTTCTTTGATCTTTTCATAATCAGGCCCTTCTCCGATCACAACCAGTTTTTTGTCGGGCATCTTTCCAAAAGCTTCCACAATTAAATCGATCTTTTTATAGGGGACAAAACGGGAAGCTGTGACGTAATAATTCTCTTTTTTTTCAACCAAGTTAAAATAATCGACATCAACGGGGGGATAAAGCACTTGAGCTTCTTTCTGGTAGAGGTTTTTAATACGGCGCGCCACATAGTTTGAGTTGGCAACATAAGCATTCACCCTTGAAGAGGAGTGGGCATCCCACATCCGTAAATAGTGAAGAAAAAACTTAGCGACAACCCCTTTCAATCCACTTTTGAGTTCTGATTCACGTAAATATTGCTGATAGAGATCCCAAGCATAACGCATCGGAGTGTGACAATAACAAATATGCATCTGGTCCGCATGGGTAAGGACTCCCTTAGCAATAGAATGAGAGGAGGAGATCACGAGGTCATAACCCGAAAGATCAAACTGTTCAATCGCAATCGGGAAAAAAGGGAGATAGGAGCGGTATTTCTTTCGTGCTCGGGGAAGCTTTTGAATAAAAGAGGTCTTCACTTGCATGCCTTCAAATGGAGTTCCTCTCAACTTTTTTGTATCTTTGACTAAAGTATAAAGATCAGAGGGAAATGTTTTTGCAAGGGACTCTAAAACCTTTTCGGCTCCGCCAACCGTTGTGAGCCAATCATGTATAAGGGCAACTTTCATTGTAATAGCTTCCTAATCAATTCGAGGTGTTTCTGAGCTGTCTCTTTCCATAAAAATGTTTTCGCATGCTCTTTCCCCTTTTCGATCCATTTTTTTCTCAGGGTCTCCTCTCTCCAAAAAGCTTGCATCCCCTGTGCGATCGCAAAAGAGTCCAAAGGTTCTACGTAGTATACCGCATCTTTACAAACTTCTTCAAGACTCGGAATCTTGGATACAATCGCTGGACACCCTGCACTCATCGCTTCTAGAGGAGGAAGTCCAAACCCCTCATAGAGGGAGGGAAAAACCAAAGCAAACGCTTGCGCATAGAGGCGAGATAAATCCTCTTCTGGAACATGCCCCAAAATTTTCACCCTTTTCTCAAGATCAGGAAAATGGACCAGCCACTTGTTGACGTCCTCCACATGGCGTAAGCCCTTACCACTTCCTACAATCAACAAATCACAATCCGCTTTTGTCTCTGAAAGAAAATGGGAAAATCCCTCTAACACTCCCTTGAGATTCTTATGAGTTTTTTGATTTCCCACAAAGAGAAAATATTTTCTTGGGCTACGCTCCTCTGTCGGATAAAAAAGATCTCCATCTACTCCATTAGGAATAACGGTGATTTGACTTTCTCGAGCCTTTGTCAATCTCAGGAGTTCTCTCTTAGAAAATTCCGATACGGTAATAATCTGGTCGCTTTTTGCAATTGCTTGAGAAGTAAAGAGATGGGCATACATTCTTTCCAAAAAACCTAAACGGGAAGCCTGGGCCAAATGAAAGACATCAGGGAGAGTCACTAATCGTTTCT
>JAKQGT010000258.1 GCA_029556005.1 Chlamydiota bacterium
TAGGGCTGTTGAGTAAACTCTCATTGAAATCCATGAACTAGAGAAGAATGGGGGTTCTTTGATCAATAGAATTAATAGTATTTCTGAGACAAATCCTGTTTATGCTGAAAGTCTAGCAAGGGGTGCGGAAATATTAGAGGAGATAGGGTATACTTTTGATTAGTATGGTAGATAAAAAAATCAAAAAAACTATTGGCGATGTCATTGAAGTTCCTACTTCAAAAGGGCTTGCTTATGTTCAATATACTCATGAGCATTCTTCTCATCCTGTTTTTGGTAGCCTCGTTCGCGTTCTTAAAGGGTTTTATAAAGAAAGACCCTCTAAAGAAGCGTTAGCAGAGTTAGTAAAGCAATCCCATAGATTTCAGACGTTCTGTCCTATTCATCATGCTGTTAGCCATGGAAATTTCGAGCTTGTTGGAAATTTTCCAGTTCCAGAGTGTGCTAGAGAATTTCCTATATTCAAAAGCACAGCGGCTTCACCCAAATCTGACCTTAAAAAAGTTATCTGGTGGTTATGGGATGGTGAAAAAGAATGGAAGGTTGGAGAATTATCTGAAGAAGAGATGAGAAAATATCCCATAAGAGGGGTATACAATAATACAGGTCTTGTAGGGGCTATCGAAAAGGAAGCTTAGGCCGGTAGTTTTTTTAAGCAATTTTCACAAACACAGTATATTTTTTGTAAGCTTGAAAAAAGAGGTCTACTTTGAAGATGGTTTTGATATATTAGGGAGTTGAAAAGATGTAGCGGCACTCGGACTCGAACCAAGGACCTGCGGATTATGATTCCGTTGCTCTACCAACTGAGCTATGCCGCCCAAGAAAAATAGCGGGGGGAGGACTCGAACCTCCGACCTTTGGGTTATGAGCCCAACGAGCTAACCACTGCTCCACCCCGCGTCAGTTTAAGATAGCGAGTATAGGGAGCAGGGTATTTCTCCACAAGGAGTTTATCTAAAAAAAAATAATTGTTCTTAAATTATTCCTGGAATGTGGGGGTTTGGTCGCGACTTCCTATGATTGCAGAGCCATGGTCATCATGTAGGTGGTTTTGAGACTTGATAAATTCATGAAGCTCTTGTAGCCGCTTGGCTTTTGCTTCCTTGGAAAGTTCCTCTTCATTAATTTCTGATAACATATCTTCGTAGAGCATATCTTACCTCCAGAAATGCGTGGATATTCCCAC
This sequence comes from Chlamydiota bacterium, assembly GCA_029556005.1. GTDB lineage: Bacteria > Chlamydiota > Chlamydiia > Chlamydiales > Simkaniaceae > JAAKFF01. The sequence goes on from JAKQGT010000258.1 coordinate 1,190, forward strand.
ATTAAGATGATAATTTTTTTTTCGGCAATCATTTTATTTTTTTCTTAAGGCATTAAAGAAGAGGTTAGCAGTGTGTTTGAGGTGTTGGGGAAGGGAAAAGGGGTACTGGGGATGGGGGAGTTGATCGGCATTGATGCGGTAACAAAGTCCTTGAAAATTGGTCCAAGAATAGTTGAGGGCATTGCCGATACGCATGACGTAAGGGTAATATTTTTTAGCTAACGTGTGAACCTTTGAGCTAAAGCGTCCATAAGGGTAAACAAATGTCTGGATCGGAGTTTTCAGGTTTGACTCTAGGATTTGTTTTGAGGAAAGGAGTTCATGTTCAGGATCGATTTGAGAGGCTGTGAGGGGATAATGGTGGACAGAATGAGAAGCGATTTGAATGAGAGGAGAGTCATTTAAAATTTTGAGTTCCTCCCATGTGCAAAAAGCAGGAGAGGGGAGGGGAGGAGCTTTTTCTGGGAAAGAGTGGACTTTTTCGAGGCGCTTTTCTGGAGAAAGAGGGGTAGATTCAGGGATAAAAGCTGTTGGAACTGCGAGAAGAGCTTTCAGGTGATATTTTTCAAGTAAGGGGAAGATGAGATGGTAAAAATCAAAATAAGCATCATCGAAGGTGAGGCAGACTTGGAGTCCCTGTCTCAGGTTATCCCCTGGAAGAGTTGTTGGATAGTGGTCGGCAATCCATTTGAGGTGGGATTCAAAAAGGGGTAAAGGGTTGGCATATTTGCTAGTGCCGATCTTGTGATAAAGGAGAGCGATTAACATACGAGAGCTTGAGGTATTTATAAAAAGCAGTTTGGGCATTATATAGGGAAATAATATATCCCTCTTTACCCCCTAAAAACCCTCGCTTAATCACGTAAGATTTAATAAAAGCAAATCCTCCATGAAGGATGGCTTTCATGAGGGAGGAATTTTTTTTATGTTGATTTTCTTCCGCATAAAGGGTGGAGTAGGTTTCCATTTTGCGTAAAAAATCAGAAATCGAGCGGTAGGAGTAGTGTTTGACGGGGGAGCGGAGGGGGATTTCTTTTAGCCCCTCAGATAGGATACGCTCATGAACTTTGACAGGTGAGAAAGCTGTCACGGTTTTGTTATAAAGTCTAACATGGCGATCGGGATACCACCCACACCATTTGATATGTTTACCATTAAAATAATTGTCAAAAGGGAATGAGTAAACGCACAGGGTGTTGAGCTCAAGGGAGTGGATCTCTTTCGCAAGCTCAGGAGTGAGTACTTCATCACTATCTAGGGAGAGGATCCACGCATGGGTCGCGTAATGCGCAGCTAAGTTGTGGAGGGGACCAAACCCGATAAAGGGGGTTTCAAAAATCTTAACATTGGGGTAGATTTTAGCGATTTCCAGGGTGCAATCCGTAGAACCTGTATCAAGTAAAATCACTTCCTCAAAGGAGGAGACTGCTTCTAAAACAGAGCCAAGAGTCTCCTCAGCATTCTTTGTGAGTATCGTTACCGTAATCATGCTTTGCAAGATAGCACATTTGGGGTTTTGAGTGCGAATACCTTCTACAAACTAGGATTGACCGTGCCTACTTCCCCGTCCTTTTAATTCACTTCCCCTAGCCATATCATGCATCGTTTGAGCATTTCTAAGAGAAGTCAGAGTACTTCTTCTTGGCTGAAAGGAGGGGAAAGATCTATCAGGAAGATTAGAGGGGTTGTTAAATCTCTGACTTTGAATATTTTCTAAACGCAACTCCAAACTGGAGGCTTCGGGGTCAGAATCCATATATTCGTAATCAAAGGATGAAGGAGGAATAGAATTAAAGTAAGTGTTTGTGTTCATTTAAAACCTTTATTAAAAAATTATTGTTACGTTTTTTAATTATATCACAATCAGTCGTTTTAATGAATTTATTTCGATGCAGAGAGTTTCTAGGTGATTGAATTTATTCTTTTCATTTTCGGTTTTTTCTCCTATATTCATAAGTTTTTAAGGAGCAAAAGCAGATGGCAAAAAGTTACTATTTTGAGAAAGGGTATACGTTTGATGATGTGGCTTTGGTGCCACAATACAATAATGTCCCTTCTAGAACCGAACCGCAGTTAGAGTCTTGGCTGACCAAAAAAACGAAAATTGGAATTCCGATTCTTTGTGCCAATATGGATACAACGATTGGAGAGGGTCTTGCTGAAGTTTTAGTTAAAAATGGGTCGATACCGATTTACCACCGCTTTACTGAAGATTTTAGTGAGCAGGAAAAGTGGGTGAAAAAGTTTGGGAAAAAGACCTTTATTTCCTG
>JAKQGT010000259.1 GCA_029556005.1 Chlamydiota bacterium
TTCATTCAGATATGGCTGTAAACTTTAAATTTTCTTTGGATTAAAGTAAAAACTTTTTGGTATATACTGAGAGATCGACAGAAAGAATGAGTGGATAGGTTTATGAAGTTTGATGCCCTTAAAGATCTGATGGCCTTTCTCAGCCAAGCGCCTACAGCGTGGCATGCGACGCAACAAATGGGAAATCGATTTGCGCAGCAAGACTTCACCCCCCTTTATGAAGAGGAGAAATGGGATTTAAAACCAGGGGAAAGTTATTTTGTGCAGCGAGGAGGTTCCCTCTGTGCTTTTGTGATGCCTAAGCAAACACCTCAGTGTGCTACCATCTTAGCCTCCCATACGGATAGTCCCGCTCTCAAGCTCAAACCTCATCCCGTATTCATCGAACATTCTCTCCCCTTCTTGCGTGTTGAAACTTATGGTAGCCCGATTCTTGCCACCTGGCTAAATCGCGATTTAGTCATTGCAGGACGGGTCCTCATTTCAAATGGGGATGGTGAAGTGGAAGAAAAGTTGGTCTTTTTAGAAAGTGCTCCGATGCTCATTCCCTCTCTTGCGATTCACCTGGATCGTGAAACCAATGAAAACCCGAAAAAGATTGATAAACAAGAACAGCTTTGCCCTCTCATGGGGCTGGGCCAGGGGTGTCACGATCCCGATGCTGTTTTCTCTGCCCTTCTCTCGAACGAAATCTCCCATAAAACACTTCTCGGTTTTGATCTCTATTTAGTCCCTTATGAATCTCCCCGCATTTTAGGATCTGACTCCAGCCTCTTAGCTTCTTATCGACTCGATAATTTAGTGAGCGCTCATGCTGCGCTCCTCGCTCTTTTAGGAGCCCAAAAACCTTCCAAAGAAACACTCCAAATGGCCATTTTTTGGAATCATGAAGAGATTGGTTCGGGAACCGATGAGGGAGCCAGCTCCCCTTTCTTTTTAGATATTTTAAAACGGATCTCGCTCAGTTATAAAATGGGAGAAGAGGACTTTTTGCGGATGAAGCACGCTTCCTATTTTGTTTCCATCGATTTAGCCCATGCCTTTCATCCGAATTACAAAAAAAAATATGATCAAAAAAATGCTCCTGCAATCGGAAAAGGGGTGGTGATTAAATACAATGCTAACCACCGGTATGCAACCAATGGGGTGACTGCAGCAAAAATTGTGAAAACCTGCCTCAAAGAAAAGATTCCTTACCAATCCTTTGCTTCAGAATCTAACCTTGCTTGCGGAAGCACAGTGGGGTCTCTCACAGCAACGCGTACAGGAATCCCCACCGTTGACATTGGGATTGCCCAATTTTCGATGCATGCTTCTCGAGAACTCATCGCCATTGAAGACCATCTTCATCTCTGCAAGTTGCTCAAATCTCTCATGGAATGTTAATATTTATTCATGAATACAAATTATGAACATTTTGAAGGGAAAGATGTCGTCGAGCATTTAGCTGCTGCTAGGGAAAAAGGGGCCAAGGCAACAGCTGAAGTCCACGGCACAGAGATGCCTGGATATCTTTCTGCCGCCGCCGATAGCTTGAAAGAAACAGCTCTCCTTCTTTTGGGAATGTGGCTGTTGTTTTCTGCTTTTTCAGTCGCAAAGCCTTTGGGGATTCTAGGAATTTTTTGTGTAGGTTGGTTTTTTTGGAAAGTCGGCCGCAGCAGTTTACTCGGATGGGCCCGTTTAGAGCGTCTCCATCGTTTGATTGAGCAAGAACGGTGGGAGATTGAACACCATCGCCCTCAAGAGAAAGAAGAGCTCACCGCGATGTATAGGCAAAAGGGATTGACGGGAGCCCTTCTCGACCAAGTGATTGAAGTCCTCATGGCCGATGACAATCGCCTCCTCCGCGTCATGCTAGAAGAAGAGCTGGGGTTAACCCTGGAATCCTATGAGCATCCTTTAAAGCAAGCAGCCGGTGCAGGCGGGGGTGTTTTGCTAGCTGTTGCCTCAGGAACCTTAGGATTTT
>JAKQGT010000269.1 GCA_029556005.1 Chlamydiota bacterium
CTTGAAGTTTTTCATTTTTTTCCCTACAATCCCTACTAACAATCGTAGAGGGTTAGAATGAAGTCCGTTGATACAGGAAAAGATAAAGTTAAGAAAATCTGTGAAGTCTTGAAGAAAGAGACGCTTGAGCCTGCTAAGAAAGAGGCTGACAGAATCATTGCCAAAGCGCGCGTGGATGGGGAAAAAATTATCGAGGATGCAAAACGTGAAGCGCAGAAGCTCCAGGAAGAGGCCAAAAAAAGAATCGAAGAGGAACGCAATGTTTTTCAGGCTTCAATAAATCTTGCGTGCAAAAAGAGCCTCGATACATTGAAACAAGAGATCGAAAAAAAGCTTTTTAATGAAGAACTTGACCATTTTATTAGGAAGCAGATGAATCATCCCGATATCGTTGCAGAGCTCATCTCAGCAATAGTTAAGGGGATTGAAAAAGAAGGGATCGATGTCAATCTCAAGGCGCTTATTTCTTCAACTGTTTCTCCTCAGGCTGTCAATCAGGCGCTGGCAAAAGGAATTGTTGACCGTCTCAAAGAGAAAAGTGTTGAGATTGGCGATATCATGGGGGGAGCTCAGGTAAAGATTGTGGATAAGAATCTAACGGTTGATATGACAGATGAAGCGTTAAAGACGCTTCTTGCAAATTTTATAAGAGAAGATTTTCGGTCGGTGATTTTTGCCGCATCAGTGTGAATAAGTCATGGCGCAGTATTTCTTTTTAGGGAGCATCCTCCCACCTCTTAAAATCGGAAGTAAGGTGGGTCTTTTTTTTGAAGACCTAATGGAACTTTTTCGAGATAATATGGGGCCCTCTGACTTAGAGAAAGTGGTATTAATTCGCCGCTATATCGACCTGAAAAATGTATGGCAGCTATTAAAAAAGCGACCCTTAGATCCTCGCGGAAATTTAACGGAGAAAGAGTTAGACGAAGCTTTGCTGAATCGTGAAGGGTTGCCTCAGTATCTTTTTGATTACTTTGAAGAATATGAGAGTTTAGAGGAGCAACTGCGCAATTATTCGAAGGTTTTTATCCAATTCTTTAAGAAAATGGATAAAACGCAGAGAGGTTTTTTGAAGTTTTACTTCGGGTTTGAACGGGAGTGGCGCCTTATTTTAGCGGGATACCGCTCCAAAAAGTTGGGAGTGGACCCAGCTAAAGAGCTGCAACATGAAGATTTGTCTGATCCTCTGGTAGCGCAGATTTTAGCGCAAAAAGATGCTCCATTTTTTGAGTTTCCTTTTGGATATGAGGAGCTGGATGAAAAATTGAAAGAGGTCATAGGGGATCCGAAGCGGCAATATGAAGCTATGGCAGCTTTTCGGTTTAATAAGATAGCCGAAAGGGTGCAGGATGATCCCTTCTCTATTGATTATATTTTGGGATATTTTATCCAACTGATGATTGTCGAAGATGGAAATGTTCTCAATGAAAAAGAAGGAAATCAGAATTTAACAGAGATCGTGAAAGGTAACAACGTATGAGTAAAGAACTAGCAACAGGAAAAGTGGTCCGCGCATTTGGAAACCTCCTCCATGTAAAATTTGAAGGGGATGTGCGTCAAGGCGAAGTAGCCATGGTTCATGTCGGTGGTGTTTCTCTCAAGGGTGAAGTTATTGAGGTTGCAGGAAATGAGGTGAAGCTTCAGGTGTTTGAAGATATCTCAGGCGTTCAATTAGATACCCCTGTGCAATTTACCTCTCACCTCTTGGAAGCAGAGTTGGGACCAGGGCTGATTAGTGCTATTTTTGATGGACTGCAAAATCCCTTGGAGCGGGTTGCAGATGCTTCGGGGTTATTCTTGCAGCGCGGCATTTATATTCCCTCTCTTGATAGGCAGAAACACTGGGATTATCACCCTGTTGCAAAGGTGGGAGATGTTCTTGTGCGTGGCGACACGTTAGGAACGACAATGGAAGGGCGCTTTCATCATAAAATCATGCTTCCCTTCACCTTTCGGGGTAAATTTACTGTCACTTGGGTTGTGAAGTCTGGTTCCTATACCATCGACACTGTGATTGCAAAAGTGAAAGATGAAAAAGGGAATGAGTTTTCCCTTTCGATGTTGCAAAAGTGGCCGGTAAAAACACCCCTCATTGAAGGGAAAAAAGTGAAAGCGACAAAGATGATGGATACGGGTGAGCGCATTATCGACACCCAGTTTCCGATTCTTAAAGGGGGCACCTTTTGCACTCCAGGTCCTTTTGGAGCGGGAAAAACGGTTCTTCAGCACCACCTTTCAAAGTACTCCTCTGTTGATTTAGTTGTTATTACTGCTTGCGGTGAGCGTGCAGGAGAGGTTGTGGAGGTTTTAAAAACTTTCCCTCACTTGACAGATCCTCATACAAATGAATCCCTCATGAGTCGAACAGTCATCATTTGTAATACCTCTTCCATGCCTGTTGCGGCTCGAGAAGCTTCCGTATACATGGGAGCAACCATTGCTGAATACTACCGCCAAATGGGGCTAGATGTCCTCCTTCTTGCTGATTCCACCTCTCGTTGGGCGCAAGCGATGCGGGAGATGTCGGGTCGTTTAGAGGAAATTCCGGGAGAAGAAGCCTTCCCCGCCTATTTAGGGTCGCGTATTGCAGCGTTTTATGAACGCTCTGGGGTCATCAAGTTAAAGGATGACACCAAAGGATCGATGACGATTGCGGGAACGGTTTCCCCAGCAGGAGGGAACTTTGAAGAGCCTGTCACTCAAGCTACCCTCGGCGTTGTGGGCGCTTTTCTTGGTCTTTCAAAAGCCCGCTCGGATGCCCGTCGCTACCCTGCGATTGATCCTTTGATTTCTTGGTCGAAATATATTGATGATGTGAGTCTTGACTTGCAGAAAAAAGTAGGGGGATGGGCTGAAAAAAACCGGAAAGCGGCTAAGATTTTGCGGGAAGGGGATGAAATTGGAAAACGGATGGAGGTTGTAGGAGAGGAAGGCATTACAGTTGAAGATTTGATTGTTTATCTCAAATCAGAACTCTATGAATTTTCTTACCTCCAACAAAATGCCTTTGATAAGCAAGATGCCTATTGTCCGTTGGATCGGCAAATCATCCTTTTTGAGTTAATCCAAAAAATCTTTTCTGCGGAATTTATTTTTGATGGACATGATGAAGCTCGCAACTTCTTTTTAAGCTTACAAGGAGACATCAAAAACATGAA
>JAKQGT010000280.1 GCA_029556005.1 Chlamydiota bacterium
TTCATGGGGAACGGAGCGGCTTGAAAGGCTATAGATCGCCTGGCGCGGCATTTCGTCGATGATCCCCTGTAATTTCTTAGGAAGAGCCTGATAAAGCTCAAAATATTGCATAAAATTATAGGGTGTTTGGCGGTTTCCATATGTTTTCAAAAGCCAGGTGCTAAAGGCCCCATCGCGGTAGCTTTTAAAAAGCTGTTGGGCCCGTTTAATTCTTTCTCCATGCAAAATAACCGCTTGATTGCTGATGGCTTTAACTTCTGAAGTGATCGCTGTCAGAGATCTTAAATCTGCACTGATGTCGGTGTTTTCGGTTTTGTATTTTTCAAGAATGGTTTGAAGAGAGGCTTGTTCTTGCTCACTGATAGGATTAACCTGAAAGACTCCCGCAAAACTGGAAAGCTGACCTGTATGGGAACGCTCGACAAGTTCATTCATCTTCTCCTTTTTGGGAGATTTAAAACGTTCCATTAAAGTGTTAAACTTTGACATGTAAACCTGCTTGACATTTTGTTTAATAGTTCCTCTGCAAGGCCGGTTAAATCTTCGGCAGCGCGACTTTTCGGACGTGTGTCAAAAACGGGCTTGCCGTGTATTGAGGCCTCAGAAACAGCGATATCTCTTCTAATTTTTGTCTGCAACTCTTTTCCGGGAAAAGTGTCGTTAATCACCTGTAAAAAATTCTCATTACTTTTTCCACGGGGATTCCAAAATGAAAGAGCCACTCCTAAAAGTTCGAAAGGGTGACGCTCAGAGATATAGTGCATAAAGTAGGAGAGGCGTTGCAAACCTTTAATACTATAAAATTCAGGTGTTGCACAAACTAAAGCATAATCACAAGCGATGAGGGCTGATTCGGTGAGCCAACAAAGAGAGGGAGGGGTATCGATAATGACAATATCATAATCCAGGGGCTCTAGGATTTTCTTGAGTTTTTCATGGGAGTAACGATCCGAAGCTAAAATCCCTGTGATCTCTACGCGTTCTAGCCAAGTATCAGCAGGAATGAGATCTAGACCTCCATGATCTGTGTGAATAATCACTTCTTCAATCTGTTTATTTTCCTGCAAAACGGCAGCTAAACTATCATAATTATCGGGATCAAAACCCAAGCCTGCTGTTAAGTTAGCTTGTGCATCGAAATCCACCATCAAAACCCGTTTTCCATGGAACTTTGCAAGGGCTGCACCCACGTTTAGAGAAACAGATGTTTTTCCTGTCCCCCCTTTAAAACTGCAAACAGAAATGGTAATCATTGGGATTACTCCTTATTGAATGGAGAAGTTAACTGACGCTCTTTATATTCGATCGTGCATTTTTTCAGAAAATCTTCTAACTGCATTTCTCCATGAACGACATTATCTCTTGTACGGAGGGCAATGGTTTTATTTTCGACCTCTTGATCACCCACTGTGAGCATGTAATTCACTTGGAGGAGTTGGGCATTACGCACTTTTTTGCTTACAGATTCTGCTGAAGAGTCCACATCGCATAAAAAACCCTGTTTTTGAATAGAAGTTAAAACTTCTTTGGCATAATCCAAATGGCGATCGGCAACAGGGATGATGCGTAGGGGGAGGGGGCTCATCCAAAAGGGGAATTTTCCTGCAAAATGTTCAATTAAAATCCCTAAGAAACGTTCGATAGACCCAAAAATAGCTCGGTGAATCATGATGGGACGTTTAAGCTCCCCATCACTATCTTTGTATTCGAGCTGAAATTTTTCAGGAAGCGCCATATCGAGTTGAACGGTTCCACATTGCCATCTCCTTCCAATCGCATCGTGGACGTGAAGGTCGATTTTAGGTCCGTAAAAGGCTCCATCTCCTGCATTAATTTTATAGGGCTGACCATAGGTATCTAAGGCTTCTTTGAGCCCTGCGGTAGCGACTTCCCAGTCTTGATCGGTTCCAATAGATTTTTCTGGACGGGTAGAGAGTTCAAACGTGTATTCAAGTCCAAACGTCTGATAAATCTCGCGTACCAGTTTTAAGATATTTAAGATTTCATCTTTGATTTGGTCGGGTTTCATGAACAAGTGGGCATCATCTTGATGGAAGCCTTGGACACGGAATAACCCGTTTAAAGCGCCGGAAGGTTCGCGTCGATGCACATGCCCAAACTCAGCGACCCGTAAAGGAAATTCTCGGTAGCTGTGGGCATGGGTTTTGTAGTAAAGCATGCACCCCGGACAATTCATAGGCTTCACAGCGTAGGCTCTTTCTTCACCCAGCTCGACGATGAACATATTCTCGCGGTAATGTTCCCAGTGACCCGAAAGTTCCCACAGCTCTTTAGTCATGAGTTGAGGTGTTTTGATGATTTCATACTGGTGAGCGAGATGGGTTTCTTTCCAGTAAGTCACTAAGTGGTCCCATAGAGCCATTCCACGGGGGTGAAAAAAGGGCATGGCAGGAGCCTCTTCTCGAAAAGAAAAGAGATTTTGTTTTGTTCCAATCACCCGGTGATCCCGTTTTTTTGCTTCTTCCAGCATGTGGAGGTAGGCTTTAAGCATGTCTCGATTGGGAAAAGAGATACCATAAATGCGAGTTAGCATTGCCTTTGTCGCATCCCCACGCCAGTAAGCTCCGGAGGTTTTTAGAATTTTAAAGGCTTTAATTTTTCCTAAGTTGGGAAGATGGGGGCCACGACATAGATCGAAAAATTCTCCTTGGCGGTAGGCTGTTATGGGGCTTCCCTCTTCAAAACTTTCAATGAGCTCCCGTTTATAAGGATTGATTCCAAATTCTTTAATAGCCTCTGCTTTTCCTCTAAACCGGTGGAGCTCGGGTTTTAGATTTTCGTTTAGGATTTTCTTTATTTCATTCTCGATTTTGGGAAAGTCATCTTCGGAAATATGGAGGTTTGCAAAATCGTAATAGAATCCATTTTCAATGGGGGGGCCAATCGTAGGCTTTGCTTCTGGGTACAGGCGTAAGATAGCTTGAGCTAAAACATGGGCTGAGGTGTGCCAGAAGATTTCCTTGCCTTCTAAAGAGTCGAAGTCCCAAAAAGTCACTTCATCTCCCTCTTTAAGAGGATGGGATAGATCACGGGTAGTCCCATTGATCAAAGCAGCTAGTGCCTGGTGAGGCTCTTTCAGATTGAGCTTTTCGGCTAAATCTTTTGCGCAGCTTCCTTCCGGAAGCTCGATTTCTTGGTCATTACATTTTACGTTCATAAGTTCCTATTCTATACGCAAACACCAAAAAAGGAAAAGAACTTGCTCACTACAAAGATTCTTTGATAAAAGGTTAATTGATGAAGACGTTTCAAATTGTGATGATCAATGTGATTGCTGTCGATAGCATTCGCACCCTCCCTTTCTCTGCAGAGCTGGGTTTTTCTTTGGTCTTTTTCTATCTCTTAGCGACTGCATTCTTTCTTCTTCCTAGCGGCTTGGTTGCTGCAGAATTGGGGACAGGATGGCCCAATACGGGAGGGATCTATGTGTGGGTAAGAGAGGCTTTTGGAAAGCGGGCCTCTTTAAGTATCATTTGGCTTAACTGGATTTACAATGTCTTTTGGTATCCAACGATTATGGCACTCATCGCTGGGATCATTACCTATTTTTTCAATCCTGATCTTGCTCAGAACAAAACCTATATGGCTTGGATGATTTTAGCTCTTTTTTGGGGAGCAACTCTCATCAATCTTTTTGGAATGAAGGTCTCTGCTTTTGTGAGTACGCTTGGGGCTCTTATAGGAACGATTCTTCCTATGCTAGTGATTACCATTTTTGGATGTATGTGGCTGGGGGGAAAAGATCCGATGCAAATTCAATTTTCTTGGGAAACCTTTTTCCCCGATCTCTCCCATCTTGGGAACCTTGCTTTCTTAAGCTCGGTTCTCTTTGGGCTTCTCGGATTAGAAATGTCTGCAACCCATGCAGCCGAAATGAAAAATCCTCAAAAGGATTATCCCAAAGCGATTTTCATTTCAGTGGGGATTATTTTAGCAACCATTGTTTTTGCATCCCTTGCGATTGCGATTGTTGTCCCTCAAAAAAACTTAAGCTTAGTGACGGGGATTCTCCAAGCCTTTTTTATCTTCTTTCATGCGTACCATGTCGAGTGGATGGTCCCCTTCATTGCAGGGTGCATTATCCTTGGGGGCTTAAGCGGTGTTTCCGCATGGATTATTGGTCCCACAAAGGGGCTTATGGTAGCAGCAGCAGATGGAAGTTTACCTAAATTTTTAAGTAAACATACAAAACAGAATGTTCCTGTGAATGTCTTGATTTTGCAAGCTGTCATTGTATCGATTTTATGTTTAGCTTTTGTGTGGATGCCAACGGTGAATAGCTCCTTTTGGCTTCTTTCACAGATCACTGCGCAGCTTGCCCTTATTGTTTATGTCGGGCTATTTGTTTCGGGGATTCGGTTACGTTACAAACAAGGAGAGGTGAAACGCTCTTTTCATATTCCAGGGGGGAAAGTCCTGGGGATGTGGATTGTAGCGCTCATGGGAATTTTTGCATGCGCTTTAGCCTTTGGTTTAGGCTTTATCCCTCCTAGCCAGGTAGGCATTCAAGATGTGTTTGCTTATGAACTATTTCTCGTAGGAGGAATTGTTCTTGCTTGCTTTCTTCCTCTCCTTTTTAGAAAAAGGGCTCAGTAGAGCCCTATAGCGTTTTACAAAGAATGTGGTTATTCACGAACAAGACGTTTTCGAGTTCTCTCGTTCTCTGTTGTTTCAGAGACTCTTTTTGAATAAAATCGATGGTTTGTCTGGTTTGTTCGATAGTTGTTTTTGCTTTCACCGCATCTTGTTGGGTTTCGAGTTGCAGGCTAATCATCCGGATGAGAACGCGTGAGCGCTCTTCGGGGCTTACAATGAGCCACGTGTCCGTTTCAATCTGTTTAAGCATTTCTTTTGAGCGGTCTTTGTCAATATAGTGGAGGAAATCAGCAAGTTCTACCTGAGAAAAAAGTTTATCTTCTTTCGCAGGGATTTCATCGATGACTAAAGCGAGTTTTTCAACAGCTTTTTTAGCTGCAATTAAGTCATTTTTTTCTACGATTTGAAAATGAATGAGCTTTCCTAATCCTTGGGATCGTGTAAAAGGGGAGCCGATTTCATAAATTTCATGTTCTGCTCTTTCTGTGTTTCCTTCACGCAGAGAGGCGATGACTTTTTCTAATTGTTTTTCATCAGCTGTAGCAAAAAATTTGCTTTTGAAAGATTGGAAACTTGTCGCCACTTTACTTTGACTGTTACAAGATGTTAACATAAGTAGAGTGCATAGAGAGAGGAATAAGTACTTCATAAAGGCCTCCTTAAGGCTTTAAGGAAGTGTATTATCTTAAATGGAAAAACGAAATGTCAAGGAATTTAGTGAGCACATGAAAACCTATCAGTGGACAGTAGTAGGAGCGGGACCGGCAGGAATCGCAGCAGTAGGAAAACTTCTCGATTTAGGAATTCCCCCCGCTACCATTGCTTGGGTGGATCCGCTTTTCCAAGTAGGAGATTTAGGAGAGAAGTGGCGCTTGGTTTCTAGCAATACAAAAGTGAGTCTCTTTCATAAATATTTGCATCATTGTAAATCGTTTCGTTATGGTGCAGCCCCCGACTTTACACTGAATCATCTCCATCCTGATAAAACGTGTCTTTTAGATGAAATTGCCAAACCATTGCAGTGGGTTTCCAACCATTTATTTGAAGCAGTCAACACGTTTAAAACCACAGTGCGCGCGCTAGTTTTAGAAAATCAAGTGTGGAAGGTAAAAACAGAACAAGAAGTTTTTGGCTCGCAGAATGTCATTTTAGCGATTGGAGCTGAGCCCAAGCAGCTTAACTACCCCAATCTCAAAGTGATTCCACTCGAAGTAGCCTTAAGGGAACTGCCTCCTTTGACTGGAGAGACTGTGGGCGTTTTTGGTGCCTCTCACTCAGCTATCATCATTTTACAGAGGCTATTGGAAACCTCAGCAAAAAAGGTGATCAACTTTTATAATTCCCCTTTAAAATTTGCTGTTTACCTCAAAGATTGGATTCTTTTTGATAATACGGGATTGAAAGGAGAAGCTGCTGTGTGGGCACGCAAAAATATTCATGGAAAACATCCCGACCGTTTAGAAAGGGTGCGCATTTCCGATCCCCACTTTCAAAAACACCTTGCGACCTGTCAAAGTGTCATTTATGCGGTAGGATTTGAAAAAAGGCGCCCTCCTGAAACCCCACAAATTGCAGATCTTGTTTATAACGAATTCAATGGCATCATCGCTCCCGGACTTTTCGGGTTAGGGATTGCCTTTCCTCAAAAAACAGAAGACCCTTTTCGCAACGTAGAATATAATGTCGGTCTATGGAAGTTCATGGCCTATTTAGAGAGCGTTTTGCCGATTTGGATGCAGTATGGCCCTTGACTTTCTCCTTTACAATCTTGAAAAAGCGCGTCTTCTTAGCCAAGCGATTGTAGAGGGGATAAATCTTGACGAGCTGATTGAAAAATCTGAAGGGCATACAAAAAAAACCCTCCTCTTTTTGCGAGATCATAAAGAAGCGAAAGTCCTCCTCAAACGGTTCAAACTCCCCGTAGCCAATCGCTATATTGAAACACTGATTCGTGCTTCGATAAATCTTCCCCCAAAAACTAAATTAACAAATGCCCATCTTCAACAAGCGGTGATTTCTGCCCTTCTGTGCCCTTTGCGCCAAGTGGTGGGATCTTGTTTTGCAACTGCCCCTGCCATTTACATCCAAAATGAGCAAAAGGAGCGGTTATTAATAGATTTGTATGACTTGATGATGCTTTGCCAGCTCAAACGCACCTTTGCTGGGAAGGAAAATATCGTTCCTATCAGCCCTTCCTGGGGGGGGAGGGAGACCGATCACCCTCTTCTCCGCGTTTGGGAGTATACTTTAGCCTCTTTTTCCGATTATAAAGTGGAATTTAGTCGGTGGAATTTCTACAAAAGTTTAGGGCTTGATCCCCAAGAACAAGAGGGACTCGGTTTCCTTCTCTATAAGACTCTCCAAGAAAAGCTCGACGATGCCAACAAAGAAATGGAAAAGCTCCAACAAGACTATTTCCGTGCGATTGACGAAGCACGTGTTTCTCAGGCTCTTTTGCGCCAAGCCGATTCTGTAGACCGCATGCGGATGCGTAAAGCGGAGCTCGAGGTACGTGCTCATCATGCCGAGTCCTGCAAAGATCTCCGTGATGCTGCCCATGAGCGTGCTCAAAACCTCTCTACTTTTTTTGCTTTTCTCATTGAAAAATATACCGAAAAGTTTCAGGAGTATTTTCTCGAAATTTATGATGCCGACCTCGTGGAGGTAGATCCTGAGCTTTATGAAGATAGCCCCGCTGGTTTCCGTTTAGTTTATAAACATGGCCGGAGCGATCCTTTAGCTTGGACCCTTATCCATAGTGCCCAAGAGTATATCCAATCTCTTAGCCAATTTTTTTCGGCTGTAGAACCGATGCTTATTGCAGAGTGTGAATGGGAAGGAGGAAGAAAAGAAATTCAAACCTTAACCACTCTCGTTTTGCATTACCTGCAAACAGAGGATTTTTTAAACTTTGCAACGCGTGAAAAAAAACCTTGGAGCTACATTTCAGGGGGAAATATGCATAAGCTTCTGCAGTGCTATTACTGCGTGGACGGGGAGCTTGCAGAAGAGAAGCGGATCATCGAAGATGCTCAGGATCTCTTGATATTTCTTCTTGATCTGATGAAATCCTTGCCCTATTTGATCACAAAGCGTTTTGAAGAGGACCCCTCATGTAGTTTATTTATGTATTCTCCTATTCATGCTTTTTTGTTTAAGCCTGGCTCACGCCCTTTTATTGAAGGGTGGCTAGACAAGGGTTTTAGTTACACTTGGGTACGTGATCAAGTGATTCTTCCAGGGCTAAGAGCTTATGAAGAGGTGCGTTTAGATCGCAATGCACAAGCCCAACTAGGGATGGAGCTTTTAGGTCCCGATTTTTACCCACATGGTGAAACCTTAAATCTTCCCGATTTCCGCAAACTTCTCTATGAACGCGCTCCTGAGCAACAGGAAAAAATCGATAGTTTTTTGTTTCATGCCTTTCCCCGTCCCGATCCCCTCATTTTTGCAGATACCAACTGGCTGAATTATGCCTTTGCTTTTGCTGTAAATCCAGCGACTCTTGAGCTCGATCTCTATCGCTATGATCCCTTAACCAAAAGAGGGGTTCCGATGACAATATGGAATTCTTGGAATGCCGTTTGGGGGGTATTGACACGCCCCGGGGATATTAGCGGTAGTTATCTTCCCGATCTCGCCTTAAAGCTGCGCAAAGTATAACCCCGGTGTATACTTCTTTGTTTTTTTTCTTCCCTTCATTATCTTAGGTTCCATGAAACTTTTATTCGCTTCTCTTCTTTTTTTCTCCTCCTCTATTTTTGCCCTTTATAATGGGAATTCCTCCCTCCCTGACATGCCTGAATTAGGCCTTTGGGTTTCGAATGATAATTGGTGGGGAATTAAAGTGGGATACTATTGGGACAACACGTTTGAGAAACGGGTGAAAATCGATGATCGTGAATCGAGTATCAACGATCGTTTTGATACCTATTGTTCCATCACCAATGTGGGCTCCCTCACCTTTAATGTGATCGATCGCTTTGAGTTTTATACTCTATTAGGTGCCATGAAACTTGACTTAGCGCAGCGTCCCATCAAAGGAACACGCCTCCAATATCAGACCGATAGTCAGCTAATGTGGGGTGTGGGAGGGAGGATTATCTTAGTCTATTGGGAAGAGATGATCATGGGGGTCAATGCCCTTTGCTGCGGCTCCCATC
>JAKQGT010000287.1 GCA_029556005.1 Chlamydiota bacterium
TATGGGCAAAATCGACAAAAAGGTGGAGTCCTTTGGGATTCATGATCCGTTCGAGTCTTCCAGGAACCCCTTCAAAAGAGGCTAGTTTTTTTTGCAGGGTAGAAAAGCGGTGCCCACGCAAATGTCCCACAGCAATGGCAGCCAAACAATTATAAATATTATAAATCCCTATCAGCTTCGTTTCAAAGGGATAGGCCTTATTTTGATGATGCACAATAAAGCGCGTCCCGTCTAAAGACTCTTCGATGTCTGTCGCCCTAAAATCAGCAGGAGCCTCAAGCGCATAGGTGATCCCTTTAAGAGACTCCCAAGCAGAATCATCTCGATTAATCACCAAATGCTTCACTTGGTTTGCTAATTGCATTTTTGCAGACTGATAGATTTCCATGGAACCGTGATAATCGAGATGGTCTTGAGAAAGATTTGTAAAAATCCCCACGTCAAAAATGATCCCTTTCACACGATTTTGGTCCAGAGCATGAGAGGTCACTTCCATCACAGCCGCCTCCATCTTTTGATCCACCATTTCTCTCAACATTTTGTAGTTGGTGATCACATCAGACGTTGTGAGTTGTGCAGGGAGTTTTTGCTTTCCAATAATGGTTTCGATCGTTCCCATCAGCCCACAGTTTCCGAGAAGGTGTTGGACTAAATAGGCAGTTGTCGTTTTCCCATTGGTCCCTGTGATTCCCACCATAAAAAGAGAAGCTGCAGGATCTTCATAATACCGTTTAGCTAGAAGGGGCTCCAAAGTCGCAATATCTTTTGCAATGACTTGCACCACATGCGTTAGAAAAGGATTATAAATATCGGTTAAAATAACATGAGCCCCTGCTTCTAAAGCTTTAGGGATAAAATCAGAACCATCAAAGGTTTTCCCCTTTTTAGCAATGAATAGAGAGCCTGGGGAGACAAATTGAGAGTGAGAGGAAATTCCCGTAATTTCAATCTCCTTACTCCCCTTAATCTCTACATCTAAATCTTTAAATAATTTTTTTATTTTCATCGATTCCACTGGGAATAGAGTTCTTTAAGGAGATTAACTTGTTCGTTCCAATCAGCTTTAGTCTTATCTGAGCGCGGGTCATCTTGGGGATGACCATGGGGATCATCCGGCGGAATTCCCAGATATTTAAAGGTGCGGAGCATAATCTGTTTGAATACAGGGGCTGCACAGCTTCCTCCAAAATAGGTTTTTCCAATACCCGGCAAATAACGGTACTCAGGCTCATCGATTGCAATATAGAGAAGAAATTTTGGGTGATAGGCAGGGGCAAAGCCAATAAAACTCGAATAGTGGTGTTTATTAGAATAGGTGCCTCCTATGATTTTCTCTGTTGTTCCCGTTTTACCCGCTTCTGTATAACCGGGGATATCGGCCCGTACGCCTCCTCCACCAGGTTTGGTGACAGATTTTAACGCATAGATCAATTCTCGGCTAATGTCTCCACTTAAAACCTGTTTTCTCTCTCTTTGACTTGAGTCCAGAACCACCTCTCCCTCTTTGATTATTTTTTTCACTAGGGTGGGTTGAACCTGATACCCCCCATTGGCAATAATAGCAAAAGCGCGCATGAGTTGGAGACTATTCACCAGAAGATTATAGCCAAAAGATAAGGAGTAAGGAGTGGGGGTACTCCATTGGAGCTGCCCTGTCCCATACTTTTTATTGGGAGAAGGAAGCAGACCAGAGCTCTCACTGGGAAGTTCGATTCCGGTGGGAACGCCAAACCCAAAAACCTCCTCTAGCTGATTGCGATACCACTCCGCCCCTAAGGTAGCAACGACTCGCTGGATAAGGGTCGCAACATAGATATTAGAAGATTTTTGAATGGCCAAATACATGTTGAAATAGCGATGGGAACCGACATCTCGAATCATCCCCTTTCTTCCAGGAAAGGTTCCGTCATACACAGGGATCATTTCCGCAGGGTCAAAAATAGGGGCTTTCCCTTGTTTTTTTAACTCTTCATTTGCAAGGAGCGCCACAGCCACTGAAATCGCTTTCATGGGGGAACCTGGCTCAAAACAGTCGGTAATGGCATGAACTTTCGTCGCTTCGATCCGATCGGGGTCGTTATAGTAGGTGCGATAGTGAGAAGGATCAAATCCGGGATATTGGGCTAAAGCATAGATCTCCCCTGTATTGGGGTTCATCATCACAGCCCACCCCCCCTTGGCTCCTGCTGTCTTCACAGCGCGCTCGATTTCCTCTTCAGCAATAGCCTGAATATAGTGATGAATGGAAAGATAAACGTCCGCCCCATCTTCAGGATGGGAGACAAGCACTCCACTTTCCAAAGCTTGACTAGGAGAGCGCAACAGAAGTCTTTTCCCCGCTTTTCCTTGGAGATAAGCATCAAAGAATAGCTCAAGCCCCCCTGTAGGCAGCGCTTGATGGGTTTGGATATCACGATCATCCCGCACCGTATGAAGGACTGCTCCCAGGAGCTTTCCATAGGGATAAGCTCGTTTAAAATCTTCAACAAAATAGAGAGCATTACGGGGGATTTTTTTCCATCTGGCATAAGGATTCCACCAGTTGAGCAACAGCTCTTTTTCTTTCTCATGGAGCCACATGTGAAGACGGCGACTCCGACTCCGCTTATCAAACTGCTTACGCACCTCATTTTTTTCTTTCCAGTTAAGCTCTAATAGCTCACCCAGATGACTGGAGATCTCATCTCTCAAATGTTCAGGAATCGTGATGGGATCCACAAAAAGATGGTAACGCTTCACATCAAATACAAGAGGAACAGCTTTTTCAACATGCCCCTCTTTGAGGTCAGGATTGGAGAAAAATCGTCCGCGCTTAAAAGGTTCGACAACAGCATATTGATGCTGCGCTTTGGCGAGTCGCGCCCATTTATCCCCTTCTGTGATTTGGAGTTTGAAAAATTGGACGACTATAAAGCAAAAGAGCACGAGAAGGAAGGAGGCCAAAAATAAGAGGCGCCGAAAATCTTTAGTGTTCATGAACGACAATAACCTCGCTCACTAACGGTTGCTTTAGGTGAGAAAACTGGGGAGTTCTTAAGAGCTCCATCAATCTTTCAGGATTTTCGAGACGCTCAATTTCAAAACATAATTGGGCATTTTCCTCTTCAATACGGTGGAGTGCTTTTGTCAGTTTGGGGATTTGCATCTTCAGCTCGGTTAAATCATTTTGCTTATCGATGTAAAGATAAAGAAGACCCCCTAAAACAAAGATGCAAATAAATAAGCGTACGAGAAGTCCTTGGGTCACGAGCTTCCCCCACTTCTCTTAGATGCGCTCTGCAACACGGAGTTTTGCACTACGCGCACGCCGATTTTCACGGCTCTCTTGAAGGGTAGGAATAAGAGGTTTTTTGCTCAGCAATTTAAGTAGGGGGAATAAGTGAGATTCTTTCATTTCCACCATTTTTTTGATCGGTTTAGAAGCGGAGCGGAAAAGGTTTTTCACAATCCGGTCTTCTAAGCGATGAAACGAAAGAACGCCCATGCGCCCCCCTGGAGCCAAAAGACTAATGGCTTCTTTCACCCCTTGTTCAATCGAGGAGAGCTCTTGATTCACAGAGATACGCAGCGCTTGAAAGACAAGGGTTGCTGGATGGAGTTTTTTTCGAGAATGTCTAATCGATTTTTCAATCACTTCAGCAAGCTCCGTGGTCGTCTCAATCTGTTTTTTTTTGCGAGCAAGAACAATCCCTCTAGCCGCCTGTTTCCAATAGCGCTCTTCTCCATATTCGCGGAAAAGCTTCCCGAGATCGGCTTCAGACCAAGTATTCACAATCTCTTTAGCTGTCATGGGGGATGAAGGATCCATACGCATATCCAAGGGTCCTTCTTTCATAAAACTAAATCCCCGTTTTTTTTCATCTAATTGCATGGATGACACTCCCAAGTCAAAAAAAAACCATCTACCTGACTCACTCCCCTCTCCTCTAGAAGCTCTCTTACATTTCTAAAGTTTGCATGAACAAACTCTACCTTCCCCTCAAACTCCTTTAAATGCTCTTTTGCAATGCCTAAAGCTTCCTCATCCTGATCACATCCGTAATACGTTTTAATTTCTGGATGTGCTTTTAAAAGGGCTTTGGCAAACCCCCCCGCTCCTAGTGTCCCGTCAAAAAAGAGAGAGAGGTTTCTTCCTTCAAAAATTTCCAAGCTCTCTTTGAGCATTACCGGAACATGGGGCATTAGATTTCCTGATACTCTTCTTGTTCCTGTTTCGTTAATGCAGCCTCAGCATCACTTTCGCTAGCACTTTCATCGAGAAGAGCAAACGCCTCTTCAGTCATCTTGGCTAAGCTATCATCTTCTCCACCCAAGAACATTTCGAGATCGGCTTCATATTTCTCCTTAGCCCAAATCTCAACTTTATTGAGAACTCCAGCAATTACAATCTCTTGGTGAATTCCCGTTGCTTTTTTGAGAACGGGTGGAAGAAGGACACGCCCTAATTTGTCACATGTCGTGTGGTGCAAAGTGGAAAAGAATAATGTAAAAAACTTGCGGTACTTTGCAATGTGCTGTTTCGCCTGAAATTTGCGCACAATTTTATCGATATCGCTTCTTCGATAAATCGCTAAAGATCCTCCTAAACCGAGTGCTAAAGTAAATTGCAATTCCCCATTTTCTACGAGGCCATAACGCATGTGTTGAGGGAGAACAAAACGATTTTTCTCATCGAGTTTTGTGTGTGTTGATCCGTTGAAAAAGAAGTTGTTCATACCAAATGCGCGCGGTTTTTTCCACTTATTTCCACACTTTATCACCGCCTCCGAAAATGAGCAATCTTTTTGTCGAAAACTTCCCCAAACTCTCGCTCAATAAAATCTTAAACTATTAAATATCAATAAGAATTGAAAGGTGGAAATCTGTGGAAAAGTTGTTCACAAACACCTTTCCTAAGGGTTACTCTTTTCCTTTAATGAAGCGCATTGTATAACATAGGAAACAGAGGTAGTAATAAGAATGGCTGAACCACGTACAATAGATAACTTGGGTCTAGGTCCTTCGATTCGTTGGGCACAAGATCAAGCGTTTATCGATCAGTCGATTGTTAAGGAGTCGTCCTTTGTCTCCTTACAGACGACGATTGATGTCTCTTCTCCCTTTTTTTCGAGTGAATTTGACCTTCTCTTTCAGATTAAGCAAAGGTTTGCCCCTTGGGCTCTGATGCTGGCTCCCAAAGGGTTCAACATGCAAAAAATGCGCCTCTTTACCTATCAAGCAATCCCTTCTCTCGGAAGTGAGGAATTTCTCTCCTCCCAAATGCAGAAAATCCGAGATAAAGTCGCCCTCAATAAAGAAGATCGCATCAAGCGTCGTGAAGAGGGAAGAGGAGCTGAGTTTGCTTGGGAAGATGAAAGAGAAGAAGAAGAAGAGCAGCGTGAGTCCAAAACACTCATCGCCCTC
>JAKQGT010000293.1 GCA_029556005.1 Chlamydiota bacterium
TACCCAGGTATATTCACGCTGTAACTGATCGTGGATTTGTCCTGAAGTTGATGATGTTAATCGCCGCGTTCCCTATGACTTTTTTGAGGTAGCAACTTGGGTTAGTAAATATGCTAAACATCTGGAGTCGATCACATTAATTTCTGGCGCAGCCGCAACTATACCGAAATGGTTTCAAAAATTGGATTTTCGGCTGCGCCAAAGCACCGCAATTTGCCCATCATAAATGACCCCATATTATTAATATTGGGTCATTTATGATGGGCAAATTGCGAAAGCTTTCGCGCTTGCCCAAAACCAATTTTTGAAACCATTTCGGTATAAACGGGGGGAGCCTTTAACCTATTTGAGTGTCAATTGCACTGCGGTTAATACTTTTGTGGAGAGCGTATCGATTGAACTAGCTCCGATCCGCATCAATGCGGTCTCTCCTGGGGTAACAGATACACCTCTTTATGGAGATAATCGCAAAATTCTTCTAGATTTTGTCCAAAATGACCCTTTAAAACGGGTAGCTACTTCTGAAGAAATTGCCCAAGTGATTTATTTTGTCAGCAATCATCCGCAGATGACAGGGGCAATTGTTTCTTGTGATGGGGGAGCCCACTTGGTTTAATGCCCGTTGAGTTGAGAGAGTTTTGAGGAAATGTCTTGGGACTTTTGCTCGGCATCGAGGAGGGCGTTTTTAGTTTTAGTGACGAGTTCTTCTGGAGCGCGCTCAGTAAACTGGGGATTAGCGAGTTGCTTTTTGAAGGAAGCGATTTGGCCTTCGAGTTTTTCTTGCTCTTTGAGGAGGCGCTGTTTCTCTTTTTCTAAGAGTTCTTGGGGGAGGGGGATAATGATTTTTAGGTCACGGACCAGGGCAGAAGAGGTAAAGCCTGTGGGGAGTTTTTCGGGGCTGAGGTGAAGGGTATGGATCCGGACGAGCGAAGAGATAATGTGCCC
Organism: Chlamydiota bacterium; assembly: GCA_029556005.1. Lineage (GTDB taxonomy): Bacteria > Chlamydiota > Chlamydiia > Chlamydiales > Simkaniaceae > JAAKFF01. The sequence goes on from JAKQGT010000293.1 coordinate 946, forward strand.
ATTTTCTTGAAGGAATGCGGTTTCTCCTTCAATGTAGACATCTGTGGCGACGGTGGGGGCAATTTGCATTTCTGCCCGGATGTTACGGATTGTATAGACAATTTCGTTGAGGAAAGCAAAGGAGGTTTCAATCTCAGGATTGATATCTTCCTTAGCCATGACCTGAGGATAAGGGGCGACAATACATGCGGGGGAGAGAAGGGCGGTGATCGCTTCTTGGGTGTAAGGGTCTGGAGCGGCTGGCTGAAGGTGGGGAAAGCGCTCTTTAAGGAGGTGAAAGATCTCTTCCGTGATGAAGGGGGCGAAAGGGTGCATTAAGCGTAGGGCTGCAAGAAGAACGATAGTGAGTATTTTTTGTTTGTTTGTGGAGTCCCCCCTTTTGCCGAAGAGGGTGGGTTTAGACATCTCGACATAGTAAGCGCAGAACTCATCCCAGAAGAAGTTATAACTGCGCATGGCGGCGCGGTCAAAGTGGTATCCTTTTAAATGGGTATTCATCTCTTCTGTTGTGCGGTTGAGGAGGGAAAGAATCCACTTGTCTTCGAGGGAAAGAGTTCCTAGTCCTTGCATGAACTCTTGTGCGGTGATTTTTAAATTCATGAGGACAAATCGGGATCCATTCCAGACTTTATTGGTGAAATTTTTAAACTCTTCAAAACGGCGGCGGTCTAAGTCAATTTGGGGACTATGGGTGGCGCTTGCCGCAAGAGCCATGCGCATCGCGTCGGTTCCGTATGAGGTGATCACTTCGATGGGGTCGATCACGTTCCCTTTGGATTTGGACATTTTTTCCCATTTAGAATGGATGTCTTTAGGGAGAGTTTCTCCTAAATCAAAGGATTTTTTCTCTTCAGGAGAAACATAGGAGATGCTCCCCTCTTTAGTGGTGCGCCAATACGATTTTCCATAGATGAGTCCTTGCAAGGAGGTCTCTTTAAAGGGAACTTCTCCCATAATGTATTCTCCCATCATGAT
>JAKQGT010000001.1 GCA_029556005.1 Chlamydiota bacterium
TTGAGTATATGATGTTTAAAATAACGATTCTTTTCTTTGAACCCCTCTCCCATTAAGACTTTTCTAACTTTACTCATATCTTCATAAGTTACAAAATCCAAGTCATAAGATTGATAACGATTATTAGAATAAATCGTAACACACCCTCCTCCAACTAAGATCACATCTATTCCCTTTTGCCTTAATTTCTCGGAAATATAGCCTGCTAAATCTTCTAATGAAATCTGCTGCCAATCAATCATTGTCTTTTACCTTCTTTAAAGGCTTTCCTCTTCTACGAGGACGTGTTCGTTCTATGGATTCATAATATCGATTCTTTATTTTTTCGGGCAAAGATGCGTAGGATTTTTTTAATAAGGCTTTTAACTCATCAAGAAAAGGGTAGCGAGGACTGAAGTGATATACAACAGTTTTCCCTTCTGTTTGTGCAACAATTATCCCTCCTCTTTCCAGTCGCATCAAAGCTCGCTGCACACTATAAAGAGGGATATCCAATGCTCTCCTCATTTTTGAGGCATATCCTTTATCATTTACCAATAGATAGAACAGAACTTTTTCTATCACAATGTTTCCAAATAAGTTCTCTAGCATTATCTACCAACCTTTTTAGTTATATTACCAAATTTATTGGTAGATGTCAATAAAGGCGTATTACGCTAAAAATAAACAACTTAAAATTCTTTCGCGATCAATCCCACCTGAAAAAACAAAAATGATCAGAGAGGATCCATTAGGATGAGTTCCTCTACTAAACGTTGGGCATCATAAACTTTCTGAAGAGATTCTAGAATCCCTGCAGAATGGACGCTGATCGCCCTTCCTAGGGTTTGATCAAACTCAAAGTCCCATAGGAAAGAGTGGCGATTTCCATCAAAAATGAGCCCCACAACCTCTCCCTTTGCGTTGATCATGGGACTTCCTGAATTCCCCCCAATAATGTCATGGGTTGAAACAAAGTTAAAAGGGGTCGAGCCTTTCAAGATCTCCTCTTTTCCTCTCCAGCTAGAGGGAAGGGAATAAAAAGGTTCTCCAGCATGGGAGGTCGCTTTCGCATACACTCCTGCAATGTCCGTTAGAGGAGAGAGCCATTCCCCTCCCTCTTCATATCCTTCCATTTTGCCTAAAGAGAGACGCAGGGTAAATGTTGCATCGGGGTAGAGGCTCTCCCCTTTTTGCTTAAAGAGGATATGGGTCATCTGGGCATAACTCTCTTTCTGCGGTCCAAAAAACTCCTCTTCATACTGCTCACGTATCTTCCGGGCATAGGGATCGATAGCTCTTGCTAAAAGGATCAACGGATCCTGGCTCATTGCAAGAGCAGCAGGGTCTTCTAAAAGCTTTCTCCGATAGTCTAAGTCGGAAAGCTGACTCTCATTAATGAGTGTTTCAGCATCTTGGGTCATTAAAAATTCCTGCAAGGGATGCTCATCTTCTAGAAGGGCTTTTAAGCTCTCTAAGCTGGCATCTAAAAGGACAACTTCCATTTCAGGATAGATGGGCTGCGCTCCTAGAAGATCCATTTCCAAAGCAGGGAGTTCGCTCTCTTGGTATTCCCTCAAGCGCTCTTCATTGGGTTTACGCTGTTCATCAGCTGCTCGAACGAGGAGCCTTGCCCAGGTAAATAGCTTACAAAAATGGGCTCCACCCATTCTTTCCAAAACAAAATATTCGGGATAGAAGGCTTTGGCCTCTTCTAGGGTCATTCCTAGAAACGACCAAATGGCGGTTTCATCTGAACTTAAAGTCTTCAAAAGAAGCTCTTCTGCTTGAGATTTTCTTTGGATTAGAGATGAGTGTTTAAGCCCCTCATTAAAGGCATTATAGACTTTGTACGCATTTTGATAGCGGTGAATCAAGTGAGAAGCCATCCGAGCGCGCTCTTCATTTTGGGCGCTAAAGGCTTCGAGTATCTCGATTTTTTCAACAATCATATTCAAGATGAGAGGAATCTCATAATCTCTTAAAAATGCGAGATGGGAGGCCGTTAAAATGCGCTCTGTCCGACCGGGATGTCCTAGGACAAAAAGGGTTTCTTCCTCTTGAGGCCCTGCTATACTCCATTTGAAATAGTGGTCTGTTTGAAGAGGCTTTCCCTCATGATAAACGCGAAAAAAACACATATCGAGAGCATGCCGGGGAAATTCAAAATTCTCTATGTCCCCTCCAAAAGAGGCAATGCTTTGCTCAGGACACATCACTAAACGGACATCATTATACCGTTTATAAAGATAGAGATGGTAACGGGCGCCACGATATAAGGTAACCATTTCGGGTTGAAGCCCTGTCTCTTCTTTGGCTTGCGCAAGGATTTGCGCGATAAGAATTTTACGCTCTTTTTCTCTTTCTACAGGTGTGAGGAGAGGGGAAAGTTTAAGGGTGATCTGGTCCGTTACATCTTGAATCGCAATGAGCTGATCGACATACATATTGGGACATGCCCGCTCTTCCTCCCTAGTCTTCGCATAAAACCCCTCTTTCAAGAGATCTTTCTCTTGGGTAGAGAGATTGTAAATCGCCTCGGCACCCACATGGTGATTGGTAAGGACTAAACCCTGCGCGGAGACAAAAGAACCTGATCCTCCTGTGCTCATTCTTAAGCACGCTTTTTGTACATGATCCAGCCAATTCTCTGTGATCTCGATCCCATGCATTTCCCTAATTTCCGCTTTAGGAACCATGTTAAGGGGCCACATCCCCTCATCAGCAAATAAAGAACTGGCCAATAGAAAAAAAGAAATGATGGATGATTTCATAACGCCCTCTATATTGATTAAAGGGCGTCATCTTAACGACTTAAAAAAAATCTATCAAGACTATTTATGTTTGATAGGAAATCCCTCTCCATCTTCAAAGGATCCAAGAACAATCATGAGAAAATCAATAAAGGCCCAAATCCCTAGCCCTCCCAAAGTGAAAAGCATGAGACATCCAGTAAGGGGTTTCCCCGCATAAAAGCGGTGCGCCCCAAAACACCCTAAGAAAAAACAGAGTAATGCTGTTGTGGCAAAATCTTTTTTGCTCGTCTGATGAATCCCTACGGCACCTAGAACATTTGAACGCACCGTCTCTTGGACTTCAGAAACTTCCTGTACACTTTTGCATGGCTCTATAGAACTTCCGTAGTAGTGATGCGTATGATTTACGCGCCCTTGCTCTAATGATTTGTCTTGTGTGGGACTAAAGTCTTCTCTCTCCAAAGAAACCGAACTGGCTCCCTCTATTCCTTCAACAGGCATAACTCCTCCTTATCAATCATATTTTGAAAGTGAAGAAATTATACCCTGATTGGGGAATTTATTTCAGTGTATCTTTTATACCAATGGGCTTTGAAATGAAGTATCTGACGTTGAAGGATAATGGGAATTTGCAGATCTTCTTGTTTAAAAAAAGTTTTTATCTTTTCTTCCCCACAAGAAAGAACACACTCACTCCCACCCTCTTTAACCGTTGTAGAAAAAAGGAAGTTGGGGGCTTCTTGAAGGAGAACCTGGCTTGCCTCTGTAACAACGAGGGAATAGCACCCTTCAGTATTCCCCTGAAGTTGCTTCATGAGTTGCTCGATTTTCTCTTGTGCAACCGTATAGTAGGGACAAACAGAAGGGGCCTCCATAAGGCTCTCTTTAGGAACTAAGCTCAAGGTCTCTTCCCTATAAACAAAAAAGGTCCCATCTTTTGCGATCGCTTCAAAAGAGGGCTCTTCTTCTTTTTTAGGAAGCATCACTGCATACCAGCTTTGTTTAGGGTGCAAAAGGGTTTCCTGGGGATGGAGATGGTGGGAATACCATTTCCTTTTTAGATCTAAAACATGCCAAGAGAGTAACTGATGGAGTCTTTGAGGGTTTTGGATAGCGTCGAGTGGATACTTCATCACCCTCTCCATTTTTGCATCTAGTTTTAGGGTGAGCTCAAATAAGTAATCGGAAAGCTTATCACAGGTTGCAACGACAAGTAGGGGGGGAGAAGGATTGGTTCCATCTAAAGAAATCTCAAGATAATTTTGGAGAAAGAGACGTCTTGACTCAAAAACAGCTTTAAGAGGCTCGACATCTTCACACAGGGTAAAAAATTTGTAATTATAAGGACCTAAACGTTCTTCCGGTATAAGAGAGGGGCCAAACTTTCCTCTAGAAGGATAATAGGTTCCTTCAGCCGAAAGTTCTAAGAGAGGGCGATCGACATGGGTTAAATGGCGTGTGGTATGTTGAAGAGGCCCCTCAGTTGCAAGATCGATTAACGCTTGGCGTGAACAATCTAAATAATTTTTAATAAAATGATGTAAAGTTTTAGCAAGTGCTTCCCGATTGACGCCGGAATCAAAACGCGTTTCCCAAAGCTTTACCCCTCCATTGTAGTGAGAAAGGAGCTTCAACAGAGCTTCTTCCTCTTTTTGAATAGGAGGAGGGGCTTCTCTAAAAGAAAAGAGGCTTCGCGTTTTTTTAGGGCTGGGAAGGGGAGAAGGGGCTTCAGAAAATTTATCATCGTCTAGAACTACCGCCAGAATAGTTTGCAAAAGGATAAAAAACCGTCTATCACAACGTTCTGCCACACGAGGGACCTCAAAAGGGATCTGAAAGGAGTAGGTACGGAGTGAGGAGAGATGAACATAAGAGACTTCGAGATAGCAAGGACCTAAATGGGGGAATATCCATGAAAGCATCCGGTGTTTCCCATCCGGAGCCATTCCCGATAGAGGGGTCAATGTTTGGTAAGAGCGGTGAAAACCGCCCTCCTGACCTTGAGGCACCTCTGTGATCCCTAAAACAGGGTTTGAACTATTAATGAAGTGTGGGACCAAAGAGCACCCGATCTCATCATAAATTCCCTTGGCTAAGTCAGAAATCAAATAGCATTTCTTTTGGGTTTCAAAGTTGAGACTATTGAAACCTTCATTTCCATGAAGCTTCTCCGCGGACATGCGAATCTTACGTTCTAACATTCCGGGATCTTCTCCTTTTTGGAAAAAAAGGCGATCCCGTATTTTAGCTAATTCTTCTAAAGCCCCTTGAACATCTCGCCCAATGGGATGATAAAGAAAAAAATTAAAGGCGTGATCAGGTTGAAGCGGATGCCCCACCAAGCTCGTCATCAGGGTATGTGTTTGAAATACGGGATCTATCTTTTCTTGCAATGAAACAAATTCATGGAAAATAAATAGAGATTGAATCTTATCCCAATTGTAGTAGCTTAGTTTTCTTAAGCGGTCTTCTCGTTCTTGTAAATAGGGTTCCTTGAGTTTTTTAGGAGGAGAGTGTAAAACGGAAGATAAAAACATACAGCGCTCACTAGGTGTAAGCTTCTCTTGGAACCTTTCCTCATAAAGTCTCATGAGAATAAAGGTATTGTCTTCCAACTGATTGTGCAAATAACGGATGAGCGCTAAAAAGAAAAGATCGGTGTCTAGCTGCTCGTCAAATTCATGATTTAAAAAGGAAAGAAAACGCTGAATTTTTTCTTCTATCGCTTCCCATTCAGAGAACTCTGTAGCATGGAGCTCAAAGAAGAAAGCTGAAGGCTTACAACCGTTGATTTCTGGAGGCAGAAGCTTTGATACTAAACGAAAACGGTCTAAGAATTGATCGACTTCTCCTTGGGGTAGCTTCTGGCTCCGCCTTCTTTTACGTGTTAGCTCCGCTGTTTGGACGTTAAGCGCATCCTCTCTTAAATGCTCTCCTACTAAATCTCCCATCACCCAGCGAACAATCTGTCCTGTTCGCACTTTTGAGAGGGGGTGCTCATGAAACGTTAAAAGCATCTCTACAAAGGCATGCGGATTTTCTACTCTTCTGAGTGAGAGAAACAGGTAGAAGGCTTGGTCATCAAAAGTCTCTCCATTTTTTGTGTAGAGAATTCCCAAAGCACTTGTAAATAAAATCATCTCTTTGGGTTTAAAAGGATAGGAAGGAATCGTTTCGATGGGGTTGGGATTTTCTAACCCCTCAAAAACATCGGTGGCTCTCCAGTCACACCCATAAATCCAACCTAAGAGCTCTGTAAGCGTTTCATCTTTTTGCGTCGCTTGCTCTTCCAGTCGATAAAAGACGCGGAGAACTTGATAAAGAGTGTAACAGGCATGATTTTGCGAACAGCGGTGATTCACAATTCTCTTTTGGGGATCTAAAAGAGCATAGGTAAACTCGCGACGCTCATTTTCAAAATTTAATATGGAAAGTAACTCTTTTTTCATATTTGGAGGAATAGCGATTCCTAAAAGGGCTTCCGATTCTTCCAAAGCCCTCTCTTGAATAAATTGGGGGAAAGGAATACTCCCTTCTCGATCTTCTCCTTGCACAACGATTTTTTCTGCTAAGAGCGTAAAGGGTAGGGCTTCAAGAAATTTCACATTTTTTTTCCCCTCAACTCCTGGCCACTCTTTTAAAAGTGTGATCCAAACTATCCCCCCGGTTTTTCCATAAAACGCATAGTTTTTATAAACAAAGAGGGATAAATTTAACGTTTCTTCTGAAGTTAATTTCCTTTCTTCCCCCACTAGTAGACTACAGAGAAGATCTTCTGTATCGTTGATTTTATCTATCTCCAGATCAATCTTTGTCTTCCAACTGATTTGCCCATTCGGAAGGACCGGGCAGACAACTTCCCTTTTAGGATCTGAAAGGGCATACACTCCCATTCCAATATAGTGATGGAAATAATCCTCCTTCTGTCTCCCTTCAAACCGGCTATGGCTAGATAGCACTCCTTGCATCGCCTCGTGCAAGAGCTTCTCCCCCCTTAGGCACGCATGAATCTGCTCTACCTGAGCAAATAAACGATCGTATTCCTCTTGGAGCTCAGGAGGCTTTAGGCATCCTTGAATTTTGTGCTCCCTACCAAAAGTGAACAAGATCAAACGAGTAAGAGCTGAAATGAGCTCTTTTTGTTTCTTGATCTGTAAAACATCTTGCATCGTCTTGATATCAAAGACAACAAAATCCCCTTGCCTCTGTACAGAAAGATTAATGACGAGACTCTCTCGCGTGAGTCCTGACATGGCTCACACCTGATTAAACATTTGCTGCATAAAGAAAATCGAATAAAACCAAAGGAATAAATTCGGCAGGGCAGGGTAAGGTCTGATCTTATCGGTCGATCGTGCCGCTGCATGGGTTCCCAGGGCCCATCCAAGAAGGGCATAAGCAAAAACTGAAACCGCCACGCCAAGTGTCGAATACTCATTGAGAAAGGTATCTCCAAGCTGCAGCTGTTGGGAAACAATCAGGTAAAAAATGGGAACCGATACGGAGTATAAGGTTTCAAAATAGGCCGTATTGGTCAGTTTAGAGGTATCTATCTTTGTAGCAATCCAAGAAGAGAACGCTTCGGAACCATTTCTCACCCCCTCAAGCGATGCATACAGAGCATTTCTCCATTCCATCGCTCCCTCAGAATTGACATATTCCCTCAAAAATGGAGGGAGATAACTCGCGACAAAACGTTCGAAAAGGGTCTGATCCTCCCACGCCTCTCCTCGCATCTTTGCAAGATGTTCCGCCATCTTTTGATCGGTATACATCGTCATAAAGTAAGAACCTAAAACCGCTACAGTATAGGGGGAAATGACCCAACGATCCACTTTTGTTCCGGTCTTAATAATAGCTCCAATAAAGGTAAGCATCGCTAAAGTCGTGACTAACTTAGCCCATTCCCAGCACACTTTACTGCACGTTTTTTCCATCCCCTTTTCAGAGTCGGGTTGGAGTTTATTTGCATAGAGTACTTCAAAGTCGGTTCGCGTATATTCAATGCGATCTAACTGGCAATGCATCCCATAAAGGATCCCTGCCACTCCGTTAGAAATGTTATGATTTAATCCAATGATGAGTGCGGGCAAAAGGGGGGCCACAACATCCACAACCCGCTCAACAGCCCGAATGTAGCGAACAGAGGGAGGAACCTGGGGGGCCTCTAGAAGGAAATCGTCCTCCACTACCTCTCTTGGAGCTCTTTCGATTTCCATCCGTTTGAGACGAACAAACTCCATGAGCTCACTTCCTATGGCTCTTCCTAAAAAGACCCAACCCGCTTTTGTTAAAACCTGCGCTTTGGAAATCACGTAACCCGTGGTCATTAAACCCACTCCTAAGGCTCCCCAAAAAAGATCGGTATAAAGTCGGGAGCGACGATCATTAAACCCATAGACTTCTATATGTTTTGAACTCTCCTGAAGATCAAGAGTAGGCTTGTTATCGGTATCCAAACGTTGGTTGGCTAACGTATCCACAAGGGCAACCATTTGAGCCCCAAATAGACCATTCAGGAGGCCGTAAATGATCCCTTGAGATAGTGGAGTATCATAGTTAAGGACAATCTGGGTTAAAATCAGAAAAAGCTCTGCATTATAATCACAAATGAAGTTCTTCTCTAAATTGATAATGTCCTTGGAAGCAACCTGTTGAATGGCGATTTGACTGCACACTCCCACAAGGGTTGTGACTGCTGCGCTCCAAGGTGTCGATGAAATAAAAAGGACCCGCACCGCAACAAGGACAATCGCACTTGCAGCTGCAAAACCCACTTTAACACTTTTCGTCCCTGCTTCCGAGCACTGCAACCGCCCCTCACAACAAGGCAAACTCCAAGGATCCTGAGAAGCTTGCGCTTCCCCCATTTCTTCGTGATATTGCTGCCGCTGATAAATCGCCGCCACTGTTTCCCTCCAGTTTTTGACTTTTTAACTTGCGTTTCTAGTTTTTCTCTAATTCTCTATAACAAAAACCTAAAACGCAGGTTATTAAAAATTTTACTGAAGATTTTAATCTTTTCTAAACATTGCGACAATAAAAAACTTAAGAATATCTTAGGATCAGTGGGACCCGATACGCTTTAAGAAAAAAATATGTGAATGCAATGCCCTAAAAAATCCTGAATATTCGGTATATTTTACGTTATATTTAAAACATGTAGCTTTGATGAGTTTATTGATTGCAGGGTAGTGAATGTGGCTTATTTTAGGAAAAAGATGATGAACCACTTGAAAATTTAACCCTCCGGTGAACCAGAAGATGAATTTATTCTTTATTGCAAAATTAGCTGTAGTAGCAATTTGATGTAAAACCCAGGTTTTTTCGAGTTTATTAGAATTTTCCAAAGGGAGAGGGAATTCAGCATCTTCTACTAAATGCGCTAATTGAAAAACGATCCCTAAAATAAAACCGCAAACAAATGACATCAGAATATACCCTATAAAGGCCTTCCAAAAGCCAAACTGGACAATCGGAATAACAAGGAAAAGAGTTATAAATAGAGCTTTACTTATCCAAAAGATGAAATGCTCTTTGAGATTCATTCTAAGTAAGTCCGTGTTTCCAATTTTTTTTGAAAAATATTTTTTGAAATCCCCTATAAAGACCCAGTTAAGGTGGGTTAATCCATATAAACCCAGTGCATAGATGTGCTGATACCGATGATACCAATGCTTAGGTTGACTTAAGTGTGTCCTGACCCATGGCTTGATATCTATATCATCATCTAACCCTTCCACATTGGTGTAATTGTGGTGATTGCAGTTGTGTTTATTTTTCCAAATAAAAATGTTACCACCCATTAAGTTGAGGGAATATCCAGCTATTTCATTTAACCAGTTTTTTCTGGAATAGCTCCCATGACCCCCATCATGCATGACATTAAAGCCTATTCCTGCAAATACCGTCCCCAAAAGAATATAAAGGCATAATAAAATCCCTAAAGGGACCGGGGAAAAAAGAATAGTTGTATAAGAAAACACAGCTAGCATTACAAAAAAAATAGATTTTATGTAAATTTTATAATTTCCAAATCGACTAACTTTTTTATCCGAAAAATAACCATCTATGTTAAATTTAATTTCATTAAAAAAATTAACATTTGCTATATCAAAAATTACACGCTTCATACCTTCTCTCTCAACTTATCCCAGCACCATTGTACCATTGCACCATCCCTCCTTCCATTTGTCAACACAAAACTAAGAAAGAATACCCTTTTAGCCTAAATTTGTACTCAAATAGTATTGAATTGCGTCTTTGAAACTTGAAATTAGAGGGGAAAAGTTGCTTGTGACACTGTAAAACTCAATTTGAATCTTTATTACAGTGTCACATCAACTTGGAACTCCGGATGCTGGATTCGAACCAGCGACCAATAGATTAACAGTCTACTGCTCTACCGCTGAGCTAATCCGGAACAAGAAGACCATCATAAACTTCTGAAGGATTTTTTTTCAATTACAAGCAATAAATTTGGCAATCGCGTAAGATTTGAGCCATGGATCAACTCAGCGGATTTATCGACCACATCGTCTTTACAAGTGAGGAAACGGGCTTTACGGTGGCGCGGCTTAAGACTCCGAAACAGGCCGATTTCATTAATATTGTAGGAGCCATGCCCGGGGTCAACCCGGGAGAAACCATGCATTGCCGGGGTATTTGGAAACACCATGCCAAACACGGCAGACAGTTTGAAGTCCAAAGCTACGAGCTCACAGCCCCTGTGGACATCTTAGGGATTCAAAAATATTTAGAATCTGGGATGGTCAAAGGGGTGGGCCCTGTCTATGCTAAACGGATTGTAGACACTTTTGGAGTCAAAACCCTGGAGATCATCGACCAATCCCCTCACCGTTTAACAGAAGTCCCCGGTATCGGAGAAAAGCGGGTAGAAAAAATCAAGCTCTGTTGGGAAGAGCAAAAAGCAGTGCGGAGCGTGATGATCTTTTTACAATCCCACAAAGTCCGCCCCTCTTTTGCGCAAAAGATTTTTAAAACTTATGGGGAAGAGAGCATTGATAAAGTGACTGAAAATCCCTATCGCTTAGCGAAAGAGATTTACGGTATAGGTTTCAAAACAGCCGACGAACTCGCGCAAAATTTAGGCATTGCTTCTGACTCCCCTCTCCGCATTCGTGCGGGAATTGAACATGTCCTTTGGGAGCTTTCTACGGAGGGGCATGTCTGCTATCCCAAAAAAGATTTCATTCCTGAAGCTGCAACGATGCTCGCCGTGAGTGAAGATTTGATCAATAAAGAGCTCTCCCATTTACACCAAGAAGATCACATTGTCGAATCCTCCATTGAAGAAGAGCCCTATATTTGGGTGAAACCTTTATATAACGCAGAAAGAGGGGTTGCACGTGAGCTCAAACGGATTCAAAATGCCCCCTGTACGATCCGTCCCATGCTGGTTGATAAAGCAATTGAATGGGCACAAGAAAAACAACGGATCCGTTTTGCGAATGAGCAAAAAGAGGCGATTGCTTCTAGCTTAAGCGAAAAAATTCATATCATTACGGGAGGTCCTGGAACAGGAAAGAGCACGATCACCCGCGCTATTCTTTCGATCACTTCCAAAGTGACCGACAAAATTATTTTAGCTGCTCCTACAGGACGCGCTGCAAAACGGATGAGCGAAATCTGCTACAAAAAAGCTTTCACCATTCATAGTTTGCTGGAGCTGGATTTTCAACAAGGGGGCTTTAAACGGAACCGGGAGAACCCTTTAAATGCCCGTCTCCTCATCATCGATGAAGCGAGCATGATCGATACGCAACTCATGTATCACTTACTTAAAGCCATCCCCGATGAAACGCGCGTGATCTTCATCGGAGATATCGATCAGCTCCCCAGTGTAGGTCCTGGGAATGTGCTCAAAGATATGATTGCCTCTGAAAGTCTCCCCGTCACTCGTTTAAAGCATATCTTTCGACAAGGAAAAGGGTCGCGCATTGTCACCAATGCCCATCGCATTAACGCCGGTTACTTCCCCGAAACCGAGCACGAAAAGGGAAGCGACTTTGTCTTTTTCAATGTGGAATCTCCTGAGGAAATCTTAGCAAAAATCTTAGAGCTGATCGAACATCACATCCCCGAACATTTTCCTTTCAATCCCATTGATGATATTCAAGTTCTCTCTCCGATGAAAAGAGGGATCATCGGAACCGATAACCTCAATCACGTGTTGCAGGCAAAACTGAACCCTCAAACCCTCCATCTGATTCGGATGGGACGCTCCTTCAATTTCAATGACAAAGTGATGCAAATCCGCAACAACTATGACAAAAAAGTTTACAATGGAGATGTGGGGCGGATTGTCACTATCGATCTCGAAAATCAAGAACTGGTCGTCAATTTTGATGGGCGCGCAGTTCCTTATGATTTCTGCGATGTCGATGAACTCATGCTTGCCTATGCTGTTTCCATTCATAAGTACCAAGGAAGCGAGTGCCCGTGCGTAATTATTCCCGTGCACACCTCTCACTTTAAACTCCTTTTCAGAAATCTTCTCTACACAGGCATTACCCGGGGAAAGAAACTTGTCGTCTTACTGGGCACCAAAAAGGCTCTAGCCATTGCTGTTAAAACAGACAACGTCAAAACCCGTCATACAGGGTTAAAATCCTTCTTAGTATAACACTAGGCAACAATTCGGGTTAATTTAAAGCTTTTATTAAGATTAATAAATATTTAAATATCTAATTATTAATTATTTAGATAAAAGATACTTGCAATTAAAATAGAAAGTTGATAGAATACATATAGGGCACTATGGCGAGAGGGACAAAACAATAAAATAGCCCATAAAGAGGAGCAAAATCATGAAAAAGAAAAGTAAAAAACTGATGCGCAAGGTCTTAAAAAAGTTTCGTCGTAAGACTAGACTGCAGCGCGCCATTAAGTCAGTGAAAGGATTAATGCATATCTAAACAACTCTTTATGAGTCGTTTAAGTGCCTATGAGACGGGGCTCCCTAAAGGAGCCTCCCGTATTTCTGGGAGTTCTAAGATTTTTCCTCCAGCAGCCAGGATCATCCCCTGACTTTCCACACCCATCAGTTTTGCAGGCTTTAAATTCGCAACAATAATGACTTTTCTCTTTAGAAGACTCTCAGCTTCAGGATAATGTTCTGCAATCCCTGAGACTACAGTCCGGTGTTCAAATCCCAAGTCTAGCTCGATTTTATAAAGCTTTTTGCTTTTGGGAACTTTTTCCACTTTCACGATTTGTGCAACTCTAAGATCTACCTTCTGAAAGGCATCAAAATCGATCGGGTTTTTAAGAGGGATAAAATCCCCCCTTTTCTCCACGCTGGGAGCTGCCCGCTTTGCAAGGGCACTTAGCTCTTCTTCAATCACAGCATCCTCTACTTTGGTAAAGAGGATTTCAGGTTGAAGAAGTTGTTGATTAGGGGTAAATCCCCCTTCTAAAATGGCATTCCAATTGTGCTCGGCAAGGGGCGTTGAAAAACCTAAAAGAGTCCAAACTTTTTCAGCACTTCTGGGAATAATAGGATAAGAAATGAGGGCTAAATACTGTAAACATCGCAAGCAACAAGCAATCGTTGTGCGCATGCTGGGGACTAGGTCAGGATCCTTGGCTGCTTTCCACGGTTTTTTACTATCAAAGTAGGCATTTCCCACCTGTGCAAGCTCCATAATCAGTTGGGATGCTTTCCGCAAATGAAAGTTTGTGTAGGCTTGATGAATGGCGCTCACAATCTCATCCATTTTCTCCATAAAGAGGGTATCTTCTCTTTCAAGATCCCCGTAAGGGGGGACCTGAGATCCACACTGATTCTTTGCAAAGACTAAGACGCGATTGACGAGATTCCCATATTTCCCCAAAAGCTCAGAATTACAGCGAAGTTGGAAGTCCTTCCAAGAAAACTCGCTATCTTGGGTTTCTGGAGCATTTGCAGCAATCGCATAGCGGATTTGATCGGCTGTAAATTTCTGAAAAAACTCTTCGAGATCGATATACCATCCTGCAGATTTACTAAACTGTTTCCCTTCTAAATTATAGAACTCATTGGCAGGCAGTTCATCTACGATTTTATAGGGCTGATCTTGTCCCATTGTCATCGCAGGGAAAAAAATCGCATGGAACGGGATATTATCTTTCCCAATAAAGTTCACAAGCTTGGTTTCTGGATCACACCAGTACCCTTTCCAGGCATCGGGGTTCTTTTGCTTTAAGGCCCACTCTTTCGTGGCGGAGATATATCCAATAGGGGCATCAAACCAAACATACAGGACCTTCCCTTCCGCTTCTTTTAAGGGAACAGGAATGCCCCAATCGGAATCCCGAGTGATCGCACGCGGCTTCAAGTCATCGATGTAGTTTTGAGCAAAATGCATCACATTCGGCTTCCAGTGTTTTGTTTTGATCCAGGTAGAGAGTTGCTCTTTAAAAAGATCAAAACGGAGAAACCAGTGTTTGGTGGCTTTAAGTGCAAGGGGAGCACCTGTCAGTTTGGATTGGGGGTTTATTAAATCGGTTGCTTCGTAACTGGCTCCACACTTGGGGCACTCATCCCCCCTAGCTTCTGCGTAGCCACATTTTGGGCAAGTTCCCATCACGTAACGGTCGGCTAAAAAACGCCCATCTTTTTCGGAATAGAGTTGATCAGTGACTTTTTCTTCAATAAAACCATTCTTCAAAAGATCGTTAAAGTACTCTTGGGTCGGTTTTACATGCCCTTCCCAAGTCGTTCGAGAGTAGTGATCAAAGCAGATCTCCATTTTCTCAAAAAAGTCTTGGAGCACTTTGTGGAAATGATCCACGTGCTCTTTGGGTGTACGCCCTGCCATCTCAGCACTGAGCGTGATGGCCACTCCATGTTCATCCGAGCCACAAATATAGAGAACATCGCTCCCCAGAAGTCTTTGAAACCGAGCATAACAGTCCGCAGGCAAATAAGCCCCCGCAATATGTCCAAAATGGAGGGGGCCATTTGCATA
>JAKQGT010000012.1 GCA_029556005.1 Chlamydiota bacterium
TGAAAAAACGCCTTCCTGGCATGCATGTTGTAGGAGGGATGGAAGGGCTTATTGAGGTGGCTACGCATGCCGATGCGGAATTTGTCGTTTCTTCTATTGTCGGCGCCCAAGGGATTCTCCCTACCCTTAAAGCGATTGAAGCAGGAAAAACCATAGGACTGGCCAATAAGGAAGTGCTCATTGCGGCTGGGGAATTGATCATGGAATCGGCTCGCAAACAAAACGTTCAGATTATCCCGATTGATAGTGAACATAGCGCCATTTTTCAATGTCTGCAGGGGGAATGTCCCAGTGGGATTCTGAAGATTATCTTAACGGCATCAGGAGGCCCTTTCCGAGAAAAAGAAAACTTAGAAAATGTGACTCCTAACTGCGCACTAAAACATCCCAACTGGACAATGGGAAAAAAAGTAACGATCGACTCTTCAACTTTGATGAATAAGGGGCTTGAAGTGATCGAGGCCAAATTTCTTTTTGATGTTCCCTTAGAGAAAATTGAAGTGGTGATCCACCCTCAAAGTCTTATCCACAGTTTTGTAGAATTTGTGGATGGCTCTCTTTTAGCGCAAATGGGAGAGCATGATATGAAGATTCCCATTCAGTATGCCCTGACCTATCCCAAGCGTAGGAAAGGAATTGTTCCTTGTTTCGATTTTCTTAAGTATTCTAAACTGGAATTTTGCATGCCTGACTGGGAGAAATTTCCTTGTTTGGGGTTAGCATTTGAAGCCGGAAGAATCGGAGGAACCCTCCCCTGTTTTATGAATGCTGCCAATGAAATCCTAGTTGAGCGTTTTTTAACGCATCAAATCCGTTGGATAGACATTGGGAAAAAATTAGAAAAACTCATGACAAAACACCAAAGCGGCCCTCAAGAAAACCTAGAGGTTCTTTTTGAAGTGGATCACTCTGCAAGAGAAATGGCAAAGGCAATATGAACCTATTTTACATTATTTTAGCTCTTTTAGGACTTAACCTTTTGGTATTCATTCATGAATTAGGCCACTACATTGTGGCAAGACGTGAAGGGATGCGTGTCGATGTTTTCAGCATTGGCTTTGGAAAACCGTTGATCTCTTGGATGCGTAAAGGGGTGAAATGGCAGATTTGTCCCCTCCTTTTTGGAGGGTATGTGCGGATTGCAGGAATGGAAAAAGAGGGGGACTTGGAACCCTATGAAGTTCCCGATGGTTTTTATTCCAAAAAGCCATGGGCACGGATCAAAGTTGCCCTTGCTGGTCCTGTTGTCAATCTGGTTTTTGCTCTTGTGATTTTTGGAGTGATTTGGGCTTTTGGGGGGCGTCAAAAACCTTTTGCCCAGTTTACCAAGCTCATTGGATATATCGACACCAAGTCAGAACTCTATCAAAATGGTGTTCGCCCGGGAGATGAAATTACCGAATACAATGGGGAACCTTTTTCTGGTTACAAGGACCTCATTTATGCAGCGATCATGAATGGGCATCCGGCCAATGTAGAAGGGAACAAAATCAACTATTTTACCAGTCAAAAAACCCCTTACGATTACACCCTAACCCCTTATGAAACACCCCTTATGGGAAAAGGGCTAAAAACGGTGGGTGTTTTAGCTCCAGCCAGCTACCTCATCTATAGTGGATCGGTTTTCCCCAATTCGCCTCTGGAGGGGAGCGGAATTCAGCTCCATGATCGGATCATTTGGGTGGATGGAGAGCTCATTTTTTCAAGCGATCAACTTTCTCATATTCTCAATAGTGGAAAAGCTCTTTTGACGATTGAACGGGGAGGGGAGACATTTTTAGGAAAAGTGCCACGAGTCCCTTTGCAAGATCTC
>JAKQGT010000013.1 GCA_029556005.1 Chlamydiota bacterium
TCTATATGAAAAGACAGTCATTCTTCTACGACCTGATGGTTATTTTTAAAACCATTCCGATCGTCCTTTTCTCGAAAGGGGCGTTTTAATGCACATTCTAGTCACGGGAGGAGCCGGCTATATCGGAAGCCATGTCTGCAAAGCCCTTTCCCAAAAAGGGTATATCCCCGTGACGCTTGATAACCTTTCATTGGGTCACCGTAGTGCTGTTAAATGGGGACCTTTTGTGGAAGGAGACATCTTGGATGCTCCCTTGCTTAACGCTCTTTGTCGTACTTATCCTTTTAAAGGGGCCATCCATTTAGCTGCTCTTTCGAATGTCAGAGAGTCTCTTCAAACGCCGTTAAGTTACTACCGGAATAATGTGGTAGGGAGTTTAACACTTCTAGAAACCCTTCAAAAACAGGGGATTGCTTATTCCGTTTTGTCGAGTACCTGCGCCATTTATGGTCTCCCTAAACAGACCTCTATCGATGAAGACCATGCTAAAAATCCTATCAACATTTATGGAAAATCTAAATGGATGGTGGAGCAAATGGGGCAATCGATCAGCCAAACGTATGGGATGCACTTTGCCACGCTCCGCTATTTCAATGCCGCAGGAGCTGATCTTGAGGGAGAAATTGGTGAGTCTCACGATCCAGAAACCCATCTCATCCCCCTGCTCATTCAAACCGCACTCAAAAAACGCCCCCATTTTACCCTCTTTGGATCGGATCATGCAACCCCAGATGGAACCCCCATTCGCGATTTCATCCACGTCACAGATCTAGCTGAGGCACATATAAAAGCCCTCGAATGGATGAGGGAAAATAACAAAAACCTCACCCTGAACTGAGGAACGGGAAAGGTGTACTCTGTTAAAGAGGTGATCCAAGCTGTAGAAAAAGAACTCGCCTCCTCCATTCCTGTAGTAGAAGGGGAACGTCTAAAAGAAGATCCCCCCTTTTTGGTTGCTAATCCAGAAAAAGCCTTCAAGCTCTTAAACTGGAAACCGAAACACTCTGACTTACCCACGATTATTCATACGGCAAAGCAATGGCTAAAAAAGAAGTAATCTGGCCCTTTTTTCTCATTTCTCTATTTTTTTCGCTAACGGCTTATCTCCCCCTGATCACCTTTGCCCCTTTTCTAGCCCTTTCTTATTACCGTTTTACCCTTTTAGGTGCTTTATGGATTGCTGCAGGATGTGGTCTGATCATCGATCTACTCTCCAGTACACCTTTAGGAATGTACACCCTTAACTATGTCTTTGTCAGTTTTTTGCTCTACCGCTATCGGATTCACTTTGTAGAAAAGCCCCTAGGCCTTGCCTCATTAACCCTTATTTTCTCCATTTGTTCTCTCCTCATCACAAGAATCTTTTTCTTTATTTATGGAATCTCTCTTCCCTTTACCTTTAAGGGACTTGTCACCGATTTTCTCATCTTGCCTATTGGAGATGGACTCTATTCTTTCTTCTGTTTTTCGTTGCCTTTGATTCTCTATCGCTTCCTCCGTCGTCAGTGGTTTCACTTTCTTTTTTTCAGGAAAGAAACTAAAAAGAAAGAAGAGGAGGAACTAAAACGCCATGTCAAATGAACTCGATCTCCCTAATCTTCTACGCTCTAGGTTAACAATGGTTGCCTCTTTTGCGGCCATGAAAGCGGGCGATCTCTTAAGAAGGGGTTTCGGAAGACCTATGCAATTCGAAACTAAAGAAGGACGTCATAATCTCGTTACAGAGTGGGACCAAAAAGCCGAAAAGGTGATCATTGAACTGATCAAAACCCACTTCCCGGGACACGGTTTTGTCGCAGAAGAGAGTGGGGCTTCAGGAACACAACAAGAAGGGATTCAGTGGATTATCGATCCCCTGGATGGAACGGTGAACTTTGCCCATAAAATCCCCATATTTTCGATCAGCATCGCTGCCTCTTTTCAATCTGAAATCTTAGCGGGAGTGGTTTATAATCCTATGATCAACGAGCTCTTTGTCGCTGAGAAAGGAAATGGTGCTTATCTTAATGGAGAACGCCTTAAAGTAACAGAAACTGCCGTCTTAGATAGCGCTATTGTCGCAACGGGTTTTCCTTACAATGTTCATGAAAATCCTCTTTGTTGCTTGGACCATTTTAACACATTTGCTAAAATGGGCATTCCACTTAGGCGCATGGGCTCTGCAGCCCTCGATCTCGCCTACGTAGCAGCAGGACGCTTCGACTCCTTTTGGGAAGTTTCATTGCGCCCTTGGGACTATGCCGCAGGCAAGCTTCTCATTGAAGAGGCGGGCGGTCAGTTCACCGACTTTAAGGGTCATCCTTTCTCCTCTCTTCAGGAGGGAGCCATTGTTGCTTCAAATGGAATTTTGCATGCTCAAATGCTCAAAAACATTAAAGCAACTTTGGAGAAAAAGGAAAAAACAAGTGAAGCTGATTGACGGCAATCAAATCGCCAAAAAGATTCGGGAAGACCTCAAGATAGAGATCCATAAAATTTCAGGAAGAAAACCAGGACTAGCGTTTATTCTAATCGGTAAGGATCCCGCTTCACTCTCTTATGTGAAGATGAAAAAAAAAGGATGCCTTGAAACCGGAATCCATTCCGAAACACTTGAGCTTCCAGCCGATGTGACTGAAGCCTCTCTCCTCCAAGAGATCCAGCGTCTCAACCTGGAGGAAACAATCGATGGTATCTTAGTACAACAACCTTTTCCCAAACATCTCTCTACCTCAACCATTGTTGAAGCCATCGATCCCGCAAAAGATGTCGACGGTTTTCACCCTATGAATATCGGGAAGCTTTTATTAGGAGAGCCGGGAGGATTTGCTGCATGTACTCCCCTAGGAATCGCCAAACTTTTGGAAAAGTGTGGAGCAGAGGTAGAAGGAAAACATGTGGTGATCGTGGGGCGGAGTAATATTGTAGGGAAACCCCTCGCTGCCATTCTCGTTCAAAAAGCAAGACATTGCAATGCAACGGTTACAATTGCCCACAGCCACACACACAAACTTCCTGAGATCTGCAAAAGCGCCGACATTTTAGTCGCCGCTATTGGAAAGCCGTTATTTATCAAAGCTGAGATGGTCAAAAAGGGAGCTGTTGTCATCGATGTTGGAATCAACCGAACCGCTCAAGGTTTAGTCGGCGATGTAGATTTTGCTAAGGTCAAAAACGTCGCTTCGATGATCACCCCCGTTCCGGGAGGGGTTGGCCCCATGACGATTGCGATGCTTCTCTCCAATACCTACCTGAGTTTTCAAAGAAAACGTGGGGCCCTTTAATGATCCTTAACACCAAGTTTTACCTTCAAGCACTCGTTTTGATGTTTCTTGTAGGCTGCTCCTCAAACGCGATCACCCACTTCCAGGGAATAGCCCACACCCATAGCTACCACATTCAAATTGCCGCCTCCCTGTCCACTAAAGAGAAACAAAAAATCAAAACCTTGATCGATGAAGTTTTTGATGAGGTCGATCTGTGTTATAATCACTGGAACCCCCAATCGGAACTCTCCCTGGTCAACCAAGGAAGCCCCTCTACACCGAAACTGCGGGAAATCCTCTCCCTTGCCCTGATGTATAAGGAGTTAACTGGAGGCCGTTATGATCCTTTTCTGGGAGGAGTGATCTCTGCTTGGAAAGAAAGCTTAAAAAAGGGAGAGCTTCCCGATTTAAATCCTCTTCACGTAGCCATCGATTTGGACGGCATGCTTAAAGGGTATGCCATCGATTTATTAGTGGAAAAACTCAACCGCTTGGGTTATAAACATGTCTATGTAGAATGGGGAGGAGACATCCGTGTCAGTGGACGTCACCCCGAAAAAAGACCCTGGCGCATTTTGATTGAGGGAAAGGTTATCCCCTTATACAGTGCTCTTGCAACGAGTGGCAATAGTGAGCAAAAATGGGAAGTCGGCGATAAAATCTTTACGCATATTATCGACCCTTTTTCACTTAGAGCCCTTGAAGTCAAAGAGATGAAAAGTGTTACGGTACAGGCTCCTACCTGCGCTCTAGCCGATGCTTTAGCGACTGCTTGCATGACGTTTATGAGTGATCGTGAAGCCCTTGAGTGGGCAGAATCGATAAAAGCAAAACAAGAAGGTGTTGCATTTTGGATCACTACAAAACCCTAATTTTTGACTTAGGAAATGTCCTCATCTCCTTTAGCCATGAAAAGATGTATGCTCAGCTTGCGCGTCTTTGTGAAATGCCCACCGCTGCCATCAAAGAGCTTTTTCAGGAAAGTCGAGTGGGAATGCAATATGAACGGGGGCTGGTGTCTAGCGCAGAAATTCACTCCCTTCTTCAGGAAACATCTGGAAAAGATCTCAGCTACACTGAAGTTTTAGAAGCGGGAAGTGATATTTTTACTCCTCGGCCCGATATGGTCGATCTGATTAAGACATTAAAAAAACAAGGCTACCACCTACTACTCCTCTCCAATACCAATGAAGCCCATTATCAATTTATTGATAAACAGTTTGGGCTTTTCGATCTGTTCCATCACCTCATTCTCTCCTTTGAGATCGGGGCTGTTAAGCCTGAAAGAGCGATTTTTGAAGAGGTTTTAAAGCACGCTCATTGCCCTCCCCATGCCTGTTACTATACTGATGATATCCCTGAGTATGTGCAGGCTGCAGAAAAATGGGGAATCAAAGGGCATGTCTTTCAATCTCCAGCCCTCCTTCTGGAAGACCTCCACAGAAACCGCATCATTTAATACCAATTTCTTGACTTTTCAGTTTAGAACTCTTATCTGAGGGATAGATACTTGTTGGAGGTCATCATGAAAAAATTTTCTATTCTCCTTGCAGCGACAGCCTTAGTGGCTGGGGGGCTTTTGGTTTCATGCCAGAAAAAAAAGGACGCACCTTGCATGCCTACATGTCAACCCTGTCAACCCTCAAAACAACCGAGCGCTCCTTGCAAGCCAAGCAGTCCCAATGGATCCCCCTGCAAACCAGGTGGTCCTTGCAGACGCTATTAAAAGTTAAAGGGGGAGGGATCGTTCCCTCTCCTCCAGTAACTCCTGAATGAGTTGCATTTGCACATCAAGGGATATTTGCGTTTCAGATGTGACATCCAGATTATGATCTTCTAAGATCTCTTTTAAGGGAATGCCCTCACGATACTGCATGAGTGTATGATCCCGTTTCCCAATAAGATCTAGGATTTGTGGCTTAAATAAAACCAGCATCGCATTGAGCCACCTGTTCACTACATATGAGGGGTGGGTATGCTCCACATGAAAGCGATCCACCATCTTCATGATATCCTCTGCCGTATACCAATCTTCTCCAGTGACCCAGCGGTTGGTTGTAAAAAGTCCAATAGGATACCCCTCGTCATCCATAGAAATCGCGATGATATGAGCGAACGTATCGATGTCATTTAAGGTGGCATTTCTTTTATCATAAAAAAGAGGCAAAATGTCCTCTCCCATCCCCCCTTGACGCAAAAATAGATGGAAATGGCCATGCTCTCCCCCTCGATGAGCATGGTAGTAATATTGAGAGTAGGTCTCGCGATCAAAGGCATCATTTAAAGGGTAATGGGCCATTTCCCAAAAAACCCCTTGTCCTTTCAAAACTTCAGCTACAATATGGGAACCTGTCTTACTCAAAAGACGGTTCCACTCTTGAATTTCTTTGCCTGCATTTTGCATTTTTTTTAGAGATTCGGTGGAACAAAGGGCGAGTTTTTCTTTTAACTTTTTTTCATGAATCTGAATCTCTCGATGAGAGACGCTCATCTTAGAAGTCATCAAATCTGGGATGCTTTGATAACAAAAAAGACAGAGGAAAAGAACCACAAGTCCAATTAAATTGGTGATTAAAACCGACCGAAGCTTTTTCATTCCATTGCGATTTACATATCCATTAGGTATGATAATAGGTAGGAGAATCGTTAAAGATAAACGAAAAAGTGTGAAAGATTAAAAAAATAGTTAGAAGAAAAAGTTCAAAAGACTCCGATCATGTGGTCACACAAGGGGTCATTCATATCCACTCCAAAGGTTTTGGGTTTGTTTCCCCCGACAATGCAGACCTTTATCCTGAAGATATTTTCATCCCCAAACATCTTAAAGGAAATGCGGTTGATGGAGACTACGTGGAAGTGGCTGTCCATATAGAGCGCCGGTCAGAAAAAGGCCCCGAAGGGCATATTCTCAAGGTTCTTAAACGCGCCAAAGAGCACCTTGTAGGAATCGTATCGACCCTCAATGCGAAAGGGGACTACCTCCTCTACATTCAATCTCTTGGAAATAGTAAAGGTGCTTTAGTCAAAAAGAAAAAGCAAGCGTCTTACCAGATCGGAGACCGCCTCCTTTTAAATGTTGAAGACTGGGGAGAGGAAAAGGATCCCGCTCTTTGCACCGTCAAAGAAAAATTAGGAACAATCTACCAAGCAAACACCGATGTTCCAGCAGCCGTCAAAGATTTTGGGATCCGGGATGTTTTTCCTAAAGCTGTCATGGAGCAAGTCAAACAGTTTTCCCCAAAAGTGGAGAAAAAGGACCTAAAAGACCGGGTCGATTTAACCTCTCTCGAAACGTTCACCATCGACCCCGATACCGCTAGAGATTTTGACGATGCCCTTTCCCTTTCTGAAGATGAGAAAGGACATTTTCACCTGGCTGTCCATATTGCAGATGTCTCCCATTATGTCCAAGAAGGGACCCCACTAGATAGTGAAGCCAAAAAACGGAGTAACTCCACTTACTTCCCTGGACAGTGCATCCCGATGCTTCCCGAAGAGCTCTCTAACCACCTCTGCAGTCTCAAAGAAAAGGTGATCCGTCTCACGATTTCCGTCCTCGTCGAACTCGATTCACAGGGGCATACATTAAACTACAAAATTGTCCGAGCTTTCATAAATAGTCAAAAGCGCTTCACCTACAAGGAAGCTAAAGCTGTCCTAGATGGAAAGGTCTCAAGTCCCCATCTACCCGCTCTCAAACGGATGGAAAAGCTATGTCTCCTTCTGAAAGAAAAACGCTTTGAGCGGGGATCTGTTGATCTGGCTCTCCCAGACATCGTCATCCTCGTCGATGAGGAGGGAAAACCCTACGACTATGAAATGGTAGAGTATGATATCACCCATCAACTTGTCGAAGAATTCATGCTGAAAGCCAATGAAATCGTAGCCCAAGATTTTACCTCAAAAAATCTCCCTTCCGTTTACCGTATTCATGAAACCCCTTCCTCTGAAAACCTTGAAGATTTTTATGCTTTAGCTCGTAGCTTGGGATTTACTGTGCCGGGCAACCCTCAAGTAGAAGATATCCAAAAGCTCTTTGACCTCGCTAAGAAATCCCCCTTTGCGCATCAACTCTCTGTTGCCTATATCCGCAGTATGAAACTCGCTGTGTATTCCCATCAAAATGTAGGACATTACGGCCTAGCCCTTGAGAATTATTGCCATTTCACTAGCCCCATCCGCCGGTATAGCGATCTCATCGTTCACCGTCTCCTCTTTGATGGAAAAAAAATCGAAAACCTAGAAGAAATCAGTAAGGGGTGCTCTGAGCAAGAACGGGTCTCATTTAAAGCAGAGATCAGTGTGCTCAACTTAAAAAAACTCCGTCTTTTGGAGCTTTACCAAAAAAATGACCCCCAACGCATCTATCAAGCAACTGTCAGTAAAGTAAAACCCTTTGGGATTTTCTTCGAGGTAGATCCCATTCAAATCGAAGGGTTTCTCCATATTTCTGATTTAGACGATGATTACTTTGATTTTCAAAGTAAAACCCAAACTCTAGTAGGGCAAAATACGGGAAGATCAATTAAAATGGGCGATAAAATCGAACTTTTGCTTGAGAGCATCGACCTCATTTTGATGGAAAGTAAATGGACCCAAATACGGAAAAAAAGAAAACGCCGCTAGCCTTTTATCGGCGCCCTGATGTCCTCCAAATTGGAAAAGAACTTCTCGGGAAATCTCTCTTTACAAAGTTTGAGGGAAAGCTCACCGGTGGCATCATTATCGAAACAGAAAGTTACAAAGGAGCCGAAGATAAAGCGTGTCACGCTTATAAAAATCGGAAGACAGAGCGGACCCGTGTGATGTTTGAAAATGGGGGGATTGCCTACATCTATCTCTGTTATGGCATCCATCACCTTTTCAATATCGTGACCCACCAAGAAGGGGTGCCTCATGCCGTTCTTATCCGCGCTTTGCATCCTACACAGGGGATTGAAACCATGCTAAAAAGGAGAAAAAAGGATAAAATGACTCCCACCCTTACAGGAGGACCAGGCACCGTTTCACAAGCCTTGGGCATCCATACAAAGCATTCAGGAACCTCCCTGATCGGCGATCAAATTTGGCTCGAAGATCACGGAATAGAGATCTCTCTCGATCACATTCTGTGCTCCCCGCGTATTGGTGTCGACTACGCTGGAGAACATGCTCTCCTCCCTTGGAGGTTTCATCTTGCACAGAAGTCTTTTATCAAATAAATTTAATAGGAACCTATCCGGAAAGGAGGATAGGGTTATTTTTGGAGATTTTTTATGAATATAGCTAAATTTGTTTAAAAATGGGATGATTTAGGAGAGATATTTTTGTTGGATTTTGTCTTCTTAAACTCGAAACCATTATAACTCACCCCAATTTTAAACAGTTTTAGCTTTAGGTTCCTCTTATGAAAAAATACTTCATCACGGGACTCGTGATATTACTCCCTCTTGCTGTGACGATTGCAATCGTGTTATTCATCGTCAATTTTTTGACAAAACCTTTCATTGGGATCGTCTCCAACTTCTTGCAAGACCTCAATTTGCTCCATAAGGGATTTCTCTTTATGTCCCCTGAGCAAGTGGTCCTTTATGGAAGCAAGCTTCTCATCTTAATCTGCCTATTCCTTTTTACAGTCGTTTTAGGGATGTTTGCACGGTGGTTCTTTTTTAAGGCCCTTTTGAATCTTAGTGATAAAGTTCTCCATCGGATTCCCCTGATCAACAAGGTCTATAAAACCACACAAGAGATCATCAGAACCATCTTTGTCACCGATAAGAGCTCATTCAAGCAAGTGGTCATGGTCCCCTTTCCTAAGGAAGGAACTTATGTTATGGGACTGGTCTCTCGGGAATCTCCCGCGGTCTGCTCCCAAAAAGCGGGAGAAGAGATGTACTCAGTGCTCGTCCCCACAACCCCTAACCCCACAACAGGATTTCTCTTGATGTATAAGAAATCCGATCTTATTTACCTCGACCTAAAACCTGAACATGCGATCAAATACATTGTATCCTGCGGTGTCATCACCCCCGAATACCCACACAAGTTAGAAAACGCATGAAAAAAACCTTTCTAGCCGGCCTAGCCACTCTTCTACCGATTGCAGTTACCATTTTTATTGTGTTTTTTATCATCGATTTCGTGACCGCTCCTTTTGTTGGCATTGTAGAGGATCTGATTACAAAACATGGAACCCAAGAGCTTGCTGAGCACCATCACTATCTCCTTTTGATTCTCAGTCGGGTCATTGTCCTCCTCCTTTTCGTTGTGATTGTCTTTATCCTAGGGATCTTAGGAAGGCGCATTTTCTTTTCCTGGTTTATCAACCTTACCGAACGTATTTTTATCAAAATTCCCATCATCAAATCGATTTACAGAATTAGCCGGGAAATCAGTAACAGCGTTTTGAATATGAAGAAAGAAAAGCTTTTTAAAGGAACAGTCATGGTTCCCTTTCCTCACCCCCAATCCAAGGCTTTGGGTCTTCTCTCAGGGACGCCTCCTGGACAAGTCCGCGATAAAAAAAAGGATTTACAAGCCGTTTTTGTTCCCACAGCCCCTCACCCCATTTCAGGCTTTTTGCTGATGTATAATGAAAATGAGATTGAGAAAAGCACGATTGAAACAGAAGACCTTTTCAAATTCCTCCTTTCCTGTGGAATTTACAAACCCGGTGAGGAGTGCTCTCATGAACCATAAACATATCCGCGTCACCTTTTTTCAGGTAGCAGATGACCAGCAAAAACGTCATAAAATCACAGAACTTGCCCAAGAATATTTTGAGAAAAACGAACCTTTACTCATCCGCCTTCCCCATGAAAAAGCTCTAGAATATGTCGACCTTCTCCTTTGGAGACTCCCTCAAGATAGTTTTCTCCCCCATGCCATTAAAGATATTCCCTGTAAGGATCGGATTGTCCTCACATGCTCCGATCAAAATCCGAATGGAGCGCATAGCATCTTAAATCTGTGCTCCGAACCCGTTGCCAATAAAAATCTTTCTTTCACACGGATTTATGAATTGGAGGATCTTGCGAGTAGCAATAAAAATAAATCAGCTCAAGACCGCTATAAAAATTATAAAGAACAAGGTTATACCATTTATCAAAAATAAAATCGCAACTCGCGCCTTACCGCTTGACAATGGTCGCTTGCTCTAGATACAAAAATTTGTCCTGCCTCCTTGTCACATGCGATTTTATTTTTCAGAAATGGTATGACTCTGTCAGGGTTAACGCATTAAAATTACGTTGAAGAAGTGATTCCTAGGAGGAAAGTTCAAGGCGCCTGATGCAGGCAACCCCTGCTAGGGGTTGTCGAAGCAAGGCAACGTGGAAATTTTCCCTAGGAAGAACTTAAGCAACAAATTTTAAAGCATTAGCCCTGACTCTATTCACCTTGCTTGATTTTTTTTACACCCCTGCGTTAGAATGGTCCATTCAAACAGAGGACTATTAT
>JAKQGT010000044.1 GCA_029556005.1 Chlamydiota bacterium
AAAACTTAATAATAAAAATTGAAAATAAAATCAAAAGCGATTCATAATGACTAAAGGGGGCACTAGCGCGAGGGGACTCTCTCCTCATAAGATCGGGCTATAGATATAGGGATATATGGCAAAGAAACCCAAAGATGATGAAATGACCATCATGGATGCTGTGGATAACCTTTCTGGTATGGCCGAATTAGATATTGAGGTCGAAAAAGAGGGGGAATCTCGGGGTGTCAAGAAGGACTTGCATCAGTTGATGAGCTTAAAGCCTGAAGAGAAAGAGCAAACCCTTTCTACTGTGAAGGGGACCTTTAAAACCGTTCATAAATACTTGCAACACGTTTATCAGAAAGATAAAGAGCAGCTGAAAGACATGGATATGCAGCGGGGGATTAAAGCGATCATGGTTTTGGCTGATGAGGCGGCGGATAAGCTCGATAAATGTACCTCTCTTTTCAAACATACCTATGAAGAGGGGACGCTGACAGAGATCAAAGAGTATAAGGATCTCCGCAGTTTTTATATGAATAAGATTGTGAAGCGATTCCAAGAGGTTTTAGCTTCTGAAGCGGCCTGGGAAGAAGAGTGGGGGGCTGAAGAGGAGCAGATTGATATTGAAAAGCTCGGTCTTAAAGACTTAGAAACGGTCAAAAGGGATAAAGAATATGAACTATTCTATATCCGAAAAGATGATGGAAGGCCTTTTTTCAATCGGAATTTACTCCGTCATATCAAGCTTGTTAGCGATTTTGATGAGGTGATTAGTGGAGTGGAAGGGGAAGACCCGTTACTCAAAATCAATATCATGCTCGACAAAGAGGCGCAAGCGGTCGCAGAAAACATCCGGGATGATGTCAAAAATGAGTTGGGCGATTTTTTTGCGGATGCTATCCAACACAAGGAAGTGCCGATTGTTGGAGATGTGATCAAGCTGACGATGTCTCTAATGCTCGCCTGCAACCCTCAGAATCTTATCCAACATACGATGGGTAAGATGTGTATCCGTTATCTAAAAGACTTTCATGGCTTTTTAAGAGAGATCTTAAGCTCACCCGAATACCACCGTCTGATTAGCCATTCGATTGAAGAAACCGATAAACTTTCACGGACCCTGATCTATCTGATCCATGCTTATGCTTATGCTTTTTTTACACGGATAGGAAGTCAAAAAGAGTTTCAAGAATACTACAAAAATTTGGTAAAAAGTGCCTATGATGGGGAACTGCCTCCCCAAAGAAAAGAGATCGAAACCCTCTCGTTTTTCAGTGATATTATCGATAATCACGATGTGGTGACGCGCGTTTTAAAAAAATATCCGAGTGGCCCTTTATTTAAAACACTCGATATTTTCCATGAGAGGGATGAAGATGAGGGGTTTGATCCCATTATGCAGGGGAATCCCCCTTACCACCTCTTCACGTTATCAAGTGAATTGTTCGATGCGAAATGTCTCAAGTTACCTTGTCCTACTTTTCATGCTCACATCAATAAAGCCAAAGTGATTGAGGAATTCAAGGGGTTCCTGAGGCATATTGAAACAAAAAAAGGGCTTGAAAAACACCTGCTCATTAATCTGCAGGATCGCACTTCTTGGGAAGAACATGCACGCTGCCAAGCGCTTGAAGAGCTGGAAAATCAAGCCGAGTTTAACAAGCAACTTGTCATCGTCACTCTTCCCAAGAAAAGCGACTTTTACTACCAAGCAGATACCTATTTATCGGTAGATTCTGCTGAGGATTTTATCCATCTTTTAGAAGAGCAGGTCAGTAGTGGGGAAGAGTGTGGATTTTACTTCTCAGGGAAAATTGATAAGAAGAAGCTGGGTGCTTTTGTCAAGGAGGTCATACCCCTCATTTATACCCACTTCTTTGGAAAAAAATCTCAGCTTGAGCGGAATGAACGCCTCAACTTTATTGAAATTTTCTATATGCTTCTCTGTTTGAAAATTCTCGATCTGACACGACCCGACACCTTTAGTTTTACCTGTAAAGATGGTGTCGATGTTGGAGCGACGACAAATGCAGCATTTTTAGCTATGATCAAACAGATGAGTCAAAACCCTAAGTGGAACTTAGAAGAGCAAGACCATTTACTTTGGGTACTAAATGGCCCGGCCCTTTCGGTCAGAGAGCGCCTTGTCGATTACCAGCGCCTCAGTCGGATGCTCAGCGCCATGGGAGTATTTTGCGAAGGTTTTGCTAAAGGGCAAGAAAAGCTTAAGAAAGCGTTAGAGTCTCTCTACGAGTACCCTCTCCTGCGCAAGATTCAGTGTAAAATTATTTAATTCAGATCTAGGTTTTCGGGGATCATGGAAAGGGTTTTGTATTTTCCTCCCATTTCTCTAAGAAGGGTTTGCCACAGGATCTCTGGAGGCGTCTCAAAGACATGGTGACTTGAAGCAGGGTGGAGGAACCAGGCGCCATTTAAAAACTCTCGCTCTAAAGCTCCTGAGCTCCATCCTCCATATCCAAAACAGAGAAGAGACTGTTGGAAAGAGCCTTCTGCTGCTCCCATTTGAAGGGCATCGATATCTCCATTGAGATAGACCCCAGGGCACACCTCCAAGCTACTTTCTGTTCCTGTTCCTAAGCTTTGCAAAAGCATGATTTGGTTGGGTTGATTGGGTCCCCCAGAGCGGATTTGAATCGGAGCTTCTTTTAAATCCCCGACTTGTAAGAGATCATTTTCTAGGTCAACCTCTAGAGGTTTGTTGATGATAAGTCCAAAGGAGCCGACGGGGCTATGATCGCAGAGCAAAACAACACTCCGAAAGAAGATCCCACTTGTGATGTCGGGACTGGCAATGAGAAATGTCCCTTTTTTTAGCTCTGAATAGGGGACTTTCATCAGGACGCACCTCCTCCCCCTCTCTTAACAGGAAAAGAGATATATACTCAAACAACTTTTGAAGTTGTTTTGAGTATAGGAACAAGCGATTACCGCTTCCAGGAATGATAAGCGCGTCGTAAATGTCCACTCAGGCTGGGATCATTTTGAACTGTTGGTTCGAACAGGTGTCCTATCGTTAGGTTGATCTCTTTTTGCCCTTGTGGCGTGATGGGTTGATAGGGCATGACATCTTGCATATCGGAATCGATGGCCCCTTGGGTCATGTTTACCCCGAGGTGTTCTTCGGTGTTTAAGGGCTTATCAGCGATGAGTAAAGCGAGTTTTCCCTCCTTGCTATATTTAGCATAGGTATAGGCATCAGAAGGGTGCTGGGCAAAATAGAGACGTCGATTGGGGTCGAGACCCTTTTTGAAGACGTCTTCACTTGCTCCAAAATAGC
>JAKQGT010000047.1 GCA_029556005.1 Chlamydiota bacterium
AAGGCTCCCAGATACTTGACAGAATCACTCTTTTTCCAAAGATCGATCAGCGCTAAAGGAAGGTTATTAAAATTTAGATCAAATTTTGGATAGGCGCGCATTTTATCTAGGGGATTTTGGATGGTAGCTGTCCCTTTGAACTGCGCCTCAGAAGGGGAAGTATGACTTAAAGCACCGTTAAAAGTGACATCCAACAACGCTTCTAGTTTGTTTGTATGAAAATCACTACTCAGATCACTCACTAAAATATCTTGCTGGATCTCCTCTAAGAATACACGTCCTCCTGTAAAACGGATATTTCCCGTTGCTGCCAGTTCCCTCCACGCAAGCTTATGATCCTTGAGAGGGATAGAAACTACTGTCAGCCATATTTCTACCTGCGCATCACTTTTGAGCGGGACCTTTTCCATGAAAACATTCCCAATGAGAGGCTTGATCGTCCAAGCGATCCGTCCTTCATTGACAAGAGTGAGCAGCGCATTTTGATAAGAGGTGCTTAGGTTCACAAGAAGGCGAGGGGAACGGACAGTTAAAACCATACTTTGACCCGCTTGATCAGGAAGTACCCTTAAAGATAAATTCAATGTGTCCCCCAAAGCAGCCAGTAGCATCCCTGCATGCTTCGGATTTAGGGTGCCCAACACTTGATCTAAGCCCCAAACAGGGAAATTGTTAATTTGTGCCTCGCCTTCAATCCAGCTGTTGGTCTTAACATGAATATTAAAGTCTCCTGAGAGGGCATTTTGCTCCGTTTTTCCTTGAGCTATCACAGTGTAAGAAGAGGAGTTTTTAGGCGTATCGAATTCTAAATGGACCTCTTGCACAGAAACCAAGGTTCTTCCATTATCTAGGGTTTCTATTTTTCCCTTTTCAACAATGAGCTTTCCACTATAGTTCGACCAGACTTTCCCTAACTTTTCTTTTTCTTTAGCGACTCGTTTCTGTGTTTCGGGTTTAACAGATGGACCTTTAGCTTGGATTGTAATCGTAGGGGATTTGAGTTTCGTTTCTCCTGTATCTCCACTTCTAAATAGGAGATTCCAAAAAGAGCAAGTCGATGTAAGTTGATTAAACGTTACCTTGAGCCCTTTTCCATCATCTAGTGTAAAAGCATCCACTTGTTGGATACCAAACCAACTCAAATCTAGATCTTCAATAGCTATCTTAGTGTGGGTTGCCTTTTCTATTTTTCCAATAATAAAGCGTTTTCCGGCATCGGTGGAAAGAAGGGTAGGCACTAGGGCGACTAAAATGAGAAAAACACCTAACAAGGTGCCGACAATACTCAAGATCCATTTTTTCATTTATTTACCCACTGGTTGTACCATAAAAGGCCTGCTACTGTTTTGGCATCAATAATTTTTCCCTGATGGATCATTTCTAGAGCCTGGTTTAAAGGGATTTCTAAAAGGTCTATTTCCTCAGAATCATCTCCGACTAAGGGATCATAACTTAGCCCCCTTGCAAGATATAAGTAGAGATATTCTGAAAAAACCCCCGGTGCCGAATAAAACCCTCCTAGAGGTGTGATTTCACTGGCTTTGAACCCAGTTTCCTCTCTGAGTTCTCGATCGGCACAAACCTGAGGATCTTCCCCTTTTTCCAACGTGCCGGCTGGGAGTTCAATAAGGATTTGATTCGCTGCGCGACGCCATTGTTTGACAAGGATAAGATGTCCTGCATCATTCACAGGAATCAATGCAACAGCTCCAGGATGGAGAATAAGATCAAAGGTTTTCGTGAGATGATTCTCATAATAGATCTGATCACGTACCACTTTAAAGAGTTTTCCCTGATGGATTTCTATACGCTTGACCTGAGCATTTTTTTCTAGATGGGCTCGCGTTTCTGACTTACTCACTTTTTAGTTCACTCGGTGAAAGGGGTTGATAATCTTTATGATAGGGAGAAATTTTCCCTTCTCCATGAATACGATCTTCGATGGTGCGAGGGGATCCTACATAATGCACATGCCCATATCCGGTAATATTCACTTTTAATGTCTCTTTCACATGCACATAAGCTGTTCCTACTCCTTCGATGAGTACATTTCCATTAACAGCTTCTAAGTCTTGGCTTTCGAAAGCCCCTGATCTCTTGATATAAATCATCTCTTCTTTCACTTTTCCTTTTAAGACTGTGCGCCCTCCTCCTTCTAAATATACAGCCAATCGGTCAAAGTCAATGTTTCCTTCTACAAGGGCTGCACCGGGAACATTGATATGGATCAAAAGGGTTTCTCCCTTTAACCGATCAATATCAAGAGAGACACTTCCAGTGACGAAAATCTTCTTAAGATCTTTTACTATGAGTTCCCCTTCGATGTAATCGGAAACACTCATATATAAGAAGGGGTCTTTAGTCTTTACCGAGAGAATGCCTTGTTGAAAGTGAATGTCGGTATTATTTAACTGACGCTCAGTTCCTTTGATTGTGAACGTATTTTTATCTCCCTGTTTGATCTCAATATGCCCTGTTCCTTGATAACTAAACCCGTCTAAATAGTCATAGTTATACGTCCGATTCAAATCTTGAGCAAAGGATTGGATAGAAAGGAGATAAAAAATGAAACAGAGACATAAACGCATTTTCGAAACCAACTTTTGAAGTTGTTTGAGTATACGTTTCCACTGTAGGACCCTTTGTTATAAATTTCAATACCCTTGAAGAAAATAGGTGGGGCGCATAAGGTGAGGGCAGGAGCGGGGAATGAAGTTTCGTACGAAATTATTCTACTCATTTATTTCTCTGGGGCTTATGAGCACCTTACTGGCACTCTTCATTATCTATGGAGAAGCCTCCCGACTCATCTTTGAAGAGATTCGGAGTAAAATCCTTTCGCTCGTTGTTAACTCCGAACAACTGATTAATTCCGCTGATGTTCAAGCTTTTATCGATAGTGGAGGAGATACCCAGTCCTCAGCTTACCAAAAAATCAATGGAGAACTGATCAATATCCGAGACTTCACCAGAAGGTCTGATATCTATGTGGAGTATGTGTATTTATTAGGACAATACCCCGAATCCAATCACTATTTTTTTATTCTCGATCTAGATGCCAGTGGGACAAAAGGAAAGACCCACTTTGGAGAAGCCTATCCTACCCGCTTAGAGATGAAGGGAGATATTGTTACCCCTTTTGTCACTACCCATATCTATTCGGATGAGTGGGGTACATGGCTCACAGGCTATGCACCTATCTACAATCAAGAGGGTAAACGCATTGCCCTCTTAGGCATAGATGTTCGCACGAAAGAGATTTATTTGGAGCTGGAAAAACTCTTGCTCTATGGTCTTGTCGCCTTTGCCATTTCTATCGGTGTGGCAGTGGTTTTTGCCTATTTTCTTTCTAAACTTGTTTCCTCTTCCCTCTCTGTTCTTTGTGATACCGTAAAATGCATTGGTAAAGGGGATTTTTCTTGTCGCTCTCCGCTTCATACCCGTGATGAGTTTAACGAACTTTCCATTGCAATTAATACGATGGCCAAAGGGTTAGAAGAGAGAGAGCGTCTTAAAATGGGGTTTGCCCGCTATGTCTCTCAATACGCTTTAGAAGAGCTTTTAAAGCTCGATCAACCCATCACCCTTCAAGGGGAACGGAAAAAAGTCACCATGCTTTTTTCTGATATTCGCCATTTCACCAGTATGGCCGAAGAGCTCCCCCCAGAAGAAGTCCTCAAAATTCTCAATGAATACTTCGAAGAGATGATCGAAGTGATCTTTAATTATGGGGGAACCCTAGATAAATTTATTGGAGATGGGATGATGGTGGAGTTTGGAGCTCCTCTTGAAGATAAACTGCAAGAGTTGCATGCCGTACTCGCCGGTGTTCATATGCAGCTCCATCTTGAAAAACTTAACGATAAGTGGGAGAAAGAGGGAAAGCCTCGCTTAGAAATGGGAGTTGGGATTCATACCGGACTCGCAGTCCTAGGAAACATTGGATCCGATAGACGTATGGAATACACCGCAATTGGAGATACGGTCAATGTGGCCTCTCGTTTAGAACGTTTCACCAAGAAAATTGAAAAACCTATTATTATCTCCAAAAGCGTCTATGAGAAGGTGAAAGATCACTTTATTTTCGAGGACTTAAAAGAGATCCAAATCCCTGGTAGAAAAGGGTTCATCCAAGCATACTCCCTTGACCCCCACACCCAAAAGGATCTTCACCAACTCGAACTGATTCAGGATCAGCACCGCCTAGAAGAAGAAAAATAGCTTGCCAAGCAACCCTGCCTTTCA
This sequence comes from Chlamydiota bacterium, assembly GCA_029556005.1. GTDB lineage: Bacteria > Chlamydiota > Chlamydiia > Chlamydiales > Simkaniaceae > JAAKFF01. The sequence continues at coordinate 4,246 of JAKQGT010000047.1, forward strand.
CTATTAGAACAATTATGAAACAACAAACAACCCGCACCATTATTAGAATTTCAAACTTCGGCTATATCGCTGCCTGCGTTGTCCTCTACCTCATCGCCTTTTGCATCCTCATTTCTGCTGTTTGGGGAATTATTGCAGATATGCGCTCAGGGGAATATACCGTTTACAAGCTCTTAGATGAAGTCGGGCTCATCGTTTTCTCCATGGCCGTTATCGATGTGGGCAAATACCTGATGCTCGAAGAGGTCATGCGTAAGGGGGGACATGAAAAACCCCCTCAAGAGTCTCGGAAAACACTCACTAAATTCGCGATTATCATCGCCTCAGCCCTATCCCTAGAAGGTCTTGTCTTAACGATCGAAGTTGCCAAACAGGATGTCACGAAAATTCTTTACCCTGTTAGCGTTCTCTTAACATCCACATTCTATATTATTGGAATTGGGATTTACCAGAAGCTAAATGCTGCTGCAGAAGAGAAGAAGTAGTAGTCTCGTTTTGCTCTTCCGGTTCAAAAGACTCCACAAAATTACAGAGTTCATCGCGGACCCCTTCTCGCTCATTCAATGGATAGGTCACTTCCACCTTATAGAGAGTATTCCCCACTAAGACTAATGTCCCAGCTGTCTCCACCTCTTTCGTATAATGCTCATAATCCAGGGCAGGGTAGTTTTTAAAAGTGTTCGAGTCTTTTCCGACGAGCTCTACCTTACCCAGCTCTCTCATAATCAGCTTCAAAGCTCCATTAAGGATGAGGTTATCCCCCCATTTCAAAAAGGTATCGGGTAGGGTCATATAGCTTACAGAAAACAGGCGCCCACTATCCGTAATGCACTGATATTCATGATATTTTAAAGATCCCTCTTCTCCGGGGATAGGGAAGTCCTTAGAAATAGCTTTCGGTCTCAGAGGAAAAGAAGCGGTGAAACTTTCCCCTTTAGGCTTAAAAGAAATCCACTTATCAAAGCTGATTCCCTGATGAGCCATCTGATGGAAATTAAAGGCTAGATGTCTACCCTTTAGAGAATGTGAGTATAAAAAATAACTTCCGATCCCCACAAATACAGCTAAAGTAATAAAAATAATCTTTTTCATCTTTGCTTATATCCCTGTTTCAAAATTTTTTGAATATTATAGGGAAATAACACTTACTTTTCAACTAAACAGATGTTTAATATTACAACTAATTTGATTGCGTTTTAGTGCTTGTTAGAACTTATCCCACTAATCCATTTAAGGGGATTTTTTTAGATTTTTCTTGAAGATTTTTTTCCTTCATTTTGAGGACATTGTCCAATAGACAAGGCCTCAAAATGAAGGGGAAAATCAGCAGAAAAGGCAAAAAATACTGGAAATGGATTAGTGGGATAGGTTCTATTAACCCTTGATTTTCAGTAAAATTTCCTCGGATTAAAAATTTTAACAGGAGATTTAAGGGAATGGCACAATCCGTACAACCTCTTTCTGGGGTAGATCAAGCTATGCAGCATTTACTTGAGACTTATCACAGATTGACAAGAGAAGTAAAACAGCATCTTTTGGACCTAACAATCGATGGAGCTAATCGAAAAGATATCGTTTCAGCAATCGATGAAAAAGTGAATACCCTTGCAAAGGTATATAAAGAACTCTACTCTAGAGCAAGGCCTTTTGATCTTTTCCTCGAGACAATCTTTGAACAAGGGAGCGACAAAAATGCAGCCTACCGCGTCATCATGCTCATGAGTATGATGGAAAATCAACAGCTTCCCTCTGAAAACATGTATCTATTTAGAGCGATTGCTTATCTCATTTACGGAAATACGACTGAAGCCGATCGTCTCATTCAAGAAAAGGGATTGCAAAACATCGTAGCCCGTTATCCTTGCTTTAATGCGACACTTCAAGCAAATCTTGAGCGGGTCCGAGTTAGGTGCGAGGAGCTTCAGAAAACAACCGCTTGAATGTGGCGCAGAATGGGCTTTGTGACTGTCTCAAAGCCCATACTCAAACTTACTCACCTGTAATAGAGCAAGGGGGCCAAG
>JAKQGT010000049.1 GCA_029556005.1 Chlamydiota bacterium
TTAAGGCTTATAAAGAGGTGATTTTCGGGGGAGAGCTTGTGAAGCATGGGTATACGCTGCACGAAAATGCCCCTCCAAAAAACTCCCAGAAAGTTTAGAGCCAGTCTCTTAATCCCCAATCCGAAATAAGACAATCACGGCTTCTGCTGTTTTGATTTGAATCGTTTTCAAAGTAGAATCGAATACAATCGGGGTCTCTTCGATCTGGAGATTTTTCTTCTGAGTTTTAGAAATGCTAAGGGCTTGTTCAAGGGTTGGGTAATCTACGGGATTCCAGATGGAATGGGCCATCAAGTGATTTGTAAAATGCTCTGAGCGATCACTGAAACAGCGGTGGTAACACACCCCTGTTTGAGAGTCAATGGCATACTGGATGAACCCTCGATAAGTTGCCCCTTTGAAAGTAATTTCAGCAGGGATAGAATAGAGGGAGTCGCTCTGGTGCGTGCGAGGATTTTCGTAGGTATCTTGTAAACAGTAATTGGTTCCCAGAAAGGCATCGATTTCCATAGGTAATGTGTGAAAAAGGGTCACTTTTTCTTGAATGAGAGGGGGCAAATTTCGATATTTCTCTTCTGAAAGGGCTTCGTCAGGATTTTCAAACCAACGCATTGCATGGTACGCATAGTCGCAGTTGATTACAGAATAGGAAATAAGGTCAATATTCTCTTTCCAATCGGGAGTTGTTTCGGGAGAGATCACAACCTTTCGATCCTCTTTCTCAAGGGGAACTAGAGCTTTTGCTTTTTTCTTTTTTTTAGCGCTAGAGGAAGGTGAGGGTTTACTCTCTTCGCCTTTAGATTTTTGTTCCAACTCCTCGAGGAATTTTTCTAACTGCTTTGCTCTCAAATCATAGGGAGTTTCCAGAGGGATGATAGGAGGAGAAATAGCGTGATAATCTTGAAATGAAGGGAGGGGAGGATAGCTATCTTCGTAGAGAGAAAAGCCATACAGTTTATAGAAATCACGTCTCTTTTTACTGAGATTTGCGAAAGCTTGTTTTAGGTATGCATAAACCTTATCGGCGATCTCTACTTCTTTTTGAAAGGTTCTTAAGATGGGTTCTAAAGGGGCAAAAGCTGCGCTATCATAATCTGTAGGGTAGCGTGTAGTTACCTCTTTGGGTCGGAAAATTTCCTCAACGTACTTTTTCATACTAGGAAAATAGAGGGCGCAGTCTTCGAGTTGGGGTTTTGCTTTTTCAACACTTGCAGAGAAATGTTTTGCATATTCTTTTGTAGCTTTCACGTTAGCAACAAGCTCATCTGAAAAGAGCAGTCGCTGCGCTAGTTGACGGATTTCGGAATGGGGAGAACTCAGGGCTTCCATCAGTTTTTGATGATGGTTTTTGGGAATACAGACTCTCTTTTGAGATAAAAGTGAAGTTAAAAAGGCAATCCCTTTTACTGTTTGTAGCTCAGGATAAACGGTTCCATAAATCCCCTTTTCTTCATTCATAGGAACCATATTGAATGTATCACGAACTTCTTGGTGTCTGATGCGATTTAATCCGAAGCGGTAATCCTGATCACACAAGCAATAAAACAGTTTTCCCGTATGGAGGAGGGAAAGGTGTTTT
>JAKQGT010000057.1 GCA_029556005.1 Chlamydiota bacterium
TACCGCGAGCTTTGTGAACAGGAAGAAAATATTGCGATTATGAATGATCGTGCACTCGGCAGAGATTAGTGATCCTTATAGCCCTGAGTTCTTTTGGAGGTCAGGGCCTTCTATTCTTACCACTTTTCAAGTACAAGATAACTCCATTAAGCGCATTACTTTGTCTCCCGCATCAACGTTTAGCTGCAAGATCCTAGGCTCAGGGCTAAAAGAGGAAATTTTTGCCTGGTTAGAATGTTATCTTGAGGGAAAAGAAAGCCCTCCCCTCCCTTTAAATTTTTCCCCTTTCACCCCCTTTACCCAAGAAGGGCTTAAAGCGATCCAGAGGATTCCCTTTGGAGAAGTGACCACCTATGGAGAGCTCGCTCAAGAAATCGGCCATCCTAGAGGAGGGCGCGCCATTGGCAATGTTTGTAACCGCAACCCCTTCCCCCTCATTATTCCTTGCCACCGCGTGATCGCAAGCGATGGCTCCTTAAGAGGCTTTGGCTATGGCCTAAAAATGAAGCAAGACATGCTTCAGTATGAATCTTCTCGCTCTCATTAATGCAAATTCTGGATGAACTTTCTATTTTGGCACACTTTTAGCAAGTAAAGAAGTAGGAATGGAGGGAGTATGGACCAGGATAAATTACTCAAGAAGATCGCTAAGCTCGAGTCCCTATGCGATCAATTGCAATCAGAAATGAACTATCTCGATCGATTACTCGTTGAAGTAGGATTTGAAGAGGGACTTAAGACATTAAAATCAGCAGCTTTAGAGCTTATTGAGAAGAAGAAACATCCTTAGAAGGGGTAAGACTCATTTTAGCTTTTTCTTCGAAGGGTAATTTTCGGAACGGCTTGGGATGCTCTTTGGGCTCAAAAATCCTCCGTCTAGGGGCCTGAACACAGGCGTCACAACAACACCCAAGTTTTTCTATTGCACAATCTAGGCAACTCAGAAACAACTCATTACAATCCATATTCGCACAATTATAGTAAACATCAACCTTGGTATGACACTGTTTGCATACACTAATCGTTTCTCCTCCCTCTTCACTGCTAATCGGAACCACTAAGCGGTCATCGAAAACAAAAAGCTTACCTTTCCAGTGTTTATTCCCTTGTTCCAAACCATACTTGATCACGCCCCCATCGAGTTGGTAAACCTCATCAAATCCTTGATCTTTAAGCAAACAGGAATAAAGCTCACAGCGGATTCCCCCTGTACAATACATCATTACCCGGGTTTTTTTAGGATCCCGCGTCTTTCCTAAATCTTCTGCATATTGGGGAAATTCACGAAAAGTTTCAAAATCAGGCCTTTCTGTTCCCTCAAAATGGCCGACATCCCATTCATAGTGATTGCGTACATCCAGAATCAGGGTATTTTCATCCCGCTCCTCTAACATTTTTGCCCACTCTTCACTCGATAGGTGTTTCCCCCCTTGAGAGAGGTCATATTCCTTATCCATCGCCACAAGCTGCTTACGATACTTGATCGTCAGCTTAGCAAATACCTGCTCAGGATGGTGGTGCACTTTAATATCGGTCTCTTTAAAGCGGGAATCTTCTAAAAACCACTCATAAAAGCTTGAAGCATCGGCTTTTGCAATGCTCATCTGCGCGTTGATCCCCTCTTCATTGATATAGATCCGCCCCTTAGCGTCGAGCCCCCCTAAAAAGCGCTTCCATCGCTTGACTTCACGCTGAGGATCTTCGATAGAGGTGAAGATATAAAAGGCTAAAACTAAATAGACATTTTCCATGCAAGAAATACTAAGGCATTTGCAAAAAATACGCAAGAACTCCCCTAAAGCAATATTTAAACACCCTCTAAGAAGGTTTTTTAGAATTAAAGATATTTAAAAATTATTGACTTTAAATAATTTATAAAATAAATTGTTTCACTAAAAACAGAGTTTTTATGGATCCTATAAGAGAAAATTTAAATTTTAACCTAGCGCAAACGGGATTTTTCCTGGCAGGTTCTCTCCTAGCAGGAACCAGCCGTTTTATCGCCTACTTTCCCCAGTCGACACCTGGAGGACTTCTTTGCTCTGGAGTGATTGGGAGTGGCTTTGCTC
>JAKQGT010000059.1 GCA_029556005.1 Chlamydiota bacterium
CGGGTTTGATGAGTTGATCGAGAGGCGTTTCAAGGGGAGATTTGTCATTTGTTTCGATACTGCGGAAGTAGTATTTCATCACATCTTTGTAGAGTAAAACGCCAACAATACTATCAACGCTCTCTTTATAAATAGGGATACGACTATACCCTTCGGAAATGAATTTTTGAGCGGCTTCATGAACGGTTTGATTGACCGACAAGGTAAAAATACCAACGCGAGGGACCATGATTTCACGTACAATGCGATCTCGAATCGATGCTACAGAACTGATGACGCGGCGATCAAAAGGGTCCAAGTATCCACTAAGCTCTGATTCGTGAACGAGCTCTAAGATTTTATCTTTGACTCTTGCACGGGTATAGGCAATGGGTTTAGCGGTTTTTTTGCTGAAAAGGCTTTTTTGCGCTTTAAGCAATAGGAAGGTGATGGGGGAGAAAAGGAAGAGGAAAAAGGTGGTGATCGGAGTGGAAAAACGGAGGGCATTTAAAGGGTTAAATGAGACAATAAACCGGAAGAGAAAATCAAAAAAGAGACCGACAAATGCGACAATAGCGATACAAAGGAGGATCCGGGAGAATGTAAAGAGGAAGGGGTCTTGTCCTAAGATTTTTTCACTAAAGAAAAAGGTGAGTAAATAGAGAAAAAAGGTGGTGGAATAAAGCAAGCGCAGGAGGTGTTTCGTAAAGCTGAAGAGGTAAAACAGGTTGTCCCAGGGATCGCTAGAAAATAGGCGCTTGATGAAAGTATAAACGCAGAAAAAATGGGGTTTTCGAGAAAACTCTTTCTTACTTTGGATACGTCCTAATGTTTGCAGGGATTTTGTGAGCCCTGTGATGAAGCTGGCTCCAAGGAGAAAAATAAGAGATAGGAGGAGGAGTTCTAGGTTCATGCTTAATTTTTGAAGAGAGTCTCTGGGTTTTTTAAGAGTTTTTTGATAATACTTACTTCGGTCAGTTCCAGGGGAGTTTTTCCTACTTCACATTTCTTTTTGGGGTTGGCTCCTGCAACAAGAAGGATCTTGACGGTGTCAAAAACGTGAACGGTATCAGGGTTCATGACCGCGAAATGGAGTGGGGTAAAGCCGGCATGGATTCCTTGGAAAAGAGCGGCATTGACCTGGGCATCCCCCCGATCTATGAGCATTTTGACAATTTCGCTTTGGGCTTGCATAGCGGCAAAATGTAGGGGAGTCGCTCCTCCATAGTGAGGATCGTGTTGGGCTACATTGATATCGGTTAGCGGGGACTCGATCAGGGCTTTGGCTTCTTCAACATATCCATACATCGCGGCAAAATGTAAGGGAGAAGCTCCCGACTCTGTTCCAAAGTTGGGGTTGATTTTGGGGTGAGAGAGCAAGAGTTTAATCAGGGGAGGAGATCGGTTAATGACTGCGTAGTGAAGGGGACTATAGCTTGAAAGGTCTTGGATATTGGGATTGAGATCGGGACGTTTTACGAGGAGCTCTACGGCTTCATAATTAGTATTGGAGATGGCTATAGCAAGGGGGGTAGATTTAAAACGATTGGTTGCATTGACATTGGCTTCTTTTGAAAGAAGAAAAGCGATGAGGCTCTCTTTGTTGCCCCCCTTTTTGGAACAACACGCTAAATGGAGGCATGTATTATCATCTTTATCCCTTGCATAGATCAGCTTTTTTCCTACTTGTTCATAAAGTTCGATCACTTTAGCCATATCTCCATTGAGACAGGCACGAAAAAAATCGGATTCCACTCCTCCAAAAACAGAGGAGAAAGCTAACACTAGGAAGAGAATCAGTTTTTTAACCATTTAAAACAGCCTCTTTTTGTTCTAGATAGCGAATAGCCGCTTTTTCTTCATCACGCATGATTTTCATTTGCCCTTCTTGTTGATCATCATACCCAAGGAGATGTAAAAGTCCATGTATGATATATAGGGAGACCTCTTTGTAAGGGGAAAGTTTGTGCTTTTGTGCATACTCTAGAGCGACTTCAGGACAGACAAAAACTTCTCCTAGAATCCTATAATCTTCTCCCTCCTCATCGGGAGCATCAATAGGGAATGAAATACAGTCTGTAGGGGTAGGATCTTGAAAATGGATAGCGTGAAGATGGGACATGGTGTCTTTATCAACAAAGTGAATACACACTTCTTCGCAGGTTACTTCTTTCCACCGAAGAAAGGTTTGCACTAAACGCGTCACTTGAGATTCCTCTATTTTGAGAGTCTTTTGAGCGTTTGTGCAAAGAACCTTCACTGCATGATAGGGGTTTTAGGTAGCCCCGTAACTTTTTTGCTTTCTCCCTCTTTCCAGCGTCCTAGTTTCTTCAGGACATCAATGCGCTCGAAGCGCTTGAGGACATTTCTCTTTTTTCCAGCTTTGTTGGATTTACCGTAACTCGGGTGCCTGGACATCTCTTAACTCCTATTTAACCTTTCCGATAAAGACTGTTTTTTCAGCCTTACCTGCAAATGCATTTTCGTGTTCTTTATACCCTTTAGGAAGGTTGTCTTTTAAAGGGCCTGTTTTCGTTGATCCATAAGAAGGCTTACGGGGACAGCGCTTAAGTCGATCTTTTTTACTAATTCTTACCATAATAGTCCTCTGTTTGAATGGGTCATTCTAACGCAGGGGTATAAAAAAAATCAAGCCAGGTGGACAGAGTAACCTTGTTCTTTATAATTTTTATAGCGATCTTGAGCCGATTTATTTTTATTGCTACTCGCAAGATCCTCCAATTCATAAATCCGCGTGAAGGAAAGATTTTTATTGGCAACGGGTTCGGGGCATAGGTTTAAGATGCTATGCGCTCCATTCGGATTTTGATCGGAGCATGTAAGGACAATTCGATCCTTACAGGGGATATCTTTAATGGCGTGGGGGAGAAAACTATCTTGAGGGAGTCTCCAGAGGAGAAGGTCGACATATTCTAGAGCTTTTTCATGGGGAAGGCGGATGAGTAAAGGTTCGTTTTTCTCAAA
>JAKQGT010000066.1 GCA_029556005.1 Chlamydiota bacterium
TTTGTACAAGGGCAATCGTGCGGTAGTGTTCGGTTAAGCTTTCTAAAAAGTGGTTTAAATGGTACCCCATTTTGAATACTTTTTCGGTGAGTGCAAAGGCAAAAGGCAAGTCCCCTTTTTGAGCCGCTTGATCCAGTTCAAAGAAGAGCTTTTGGGGAAAGAGTCCCAGGAGTTTCACCGCATGTTCTTGGGTAATGGGGGGCTCTTCATAACAGATCAATTGATCGAGAAGTGATTCCGCATCCCGGAGCGATCCTTCAGCCTGTTCTGCAAGGAGGCTTAAGGCCCCCTCTTCAACCGCGATGTTGAGCTCTTTTGCAATCGATTGAAGCTTTCTCTCGATTTTTTCCGGAGTGATCCGTTTTAAATCGTACCGTTGGCAGCGGCTAATAATGGTCGGGAGGACTTTATGCGCTTCTGTGGTGGCAAAAAAGAACACGACATGTTCTGGAGGTTCTTCTAGCGTTTTTAATAAGGCATTAAAAGCCTCTTTGGTAAGCATATGGACTTCGTCGATGATATAGACCTTGTAGCGTCCATTAGAGGCAGCATATCCCACCGTTTCGTTGAGATTGCGGATATCATCGATCCCCCGGTTCGAGGCCCCATCGATCTCAATCACATCGAGAGAATGTCCCGCAGTGATCTCATGGCAGGAGCGGCATGTATTACAGGGTTCTTGCGTTTCCGATAGATTCTCGCAGTTGATGGCTTTGGCTAGCAAACGGGCAAGGGTGGTCTTTCCTGTTCCACGGGTGCCACAAAAAAGATAGGCATTGCCGATCCGCCCCATGCGAATCGCATTTTTAAGCGTTTGCACGATGGCATCTTGCTCAAAAACCTCAGAAAATTTTTGAGGACGGAACCTTTTTGCGATCACTTGATAATTTTTCATAATGACCTGATTGTCGCCTTATGGTTTAATATTTTGCAAGTGTGATAGAGTGCAAATTATGGCAAGCGAATCCAAACAAAAGCCGAAGTGGCAGCGCTATTTGAAAGAGAGAAATTTAGGAAAACGTCTCCTGATTGGGGGGGTTATTCTCCTAACATTGGCAGTTTTTATCCACTTTAAAGAGGTGCGCGTTGAGATGCTCGAGCTCGATAGCTTTGCCAAAAATTATGTTGTTGCCCAAGTCGACTTTGAATTCCCCGATGATGAAGGGACGGTGATCTTAAAACAAGAATCGGCCCGTGATATTGGAGCTATTTATCGGATCGATCCCAAAGCGATTGAGAAACGGCGCTTCCAATTTGAAAACTTTTTAATCCATGATCAACGGTGGCGTAGCCTTCTCCCCAAGAGTACTTTCGAAGAGCTCTATCAGGGAGCCGATCAGGTCAAAGACATCCTCTTGGAAGTGCGCTTTACCGATACACGTACTCTGCAGCGCCTCGACTCCTTAAAGCTGAAAAAATCTGAGTATTATCCCCTTCCCTCCTCTTTTGATGGAACCACAGCCACTCTCCCCGATAGCTTTTGGGAAGAGATGCAAGAAGAACTCACAGAAGGGAAAAATAGTGATGGACCGAGCATCCGGTATATCCTCAGTTATTTTCAATCAACAGAATGGGTTTTAGATAAAGACACCTCTGCTCAGCGTGCCCTCCGGAGACTCGTTGAGGCGAATGTTCCCGAAAGACTCAGCCAAATAAAAGCGGGTTCACGCATTTTGGATCAAGGGGACAAGGTGAGCCAGCAGCATATTGCCATGGTTCAAGCGATGAAAAAAGCCCTGGCGGAAAACCGGAAAATTTGGGAACCCCTTCCTCTCATTGGAAGCTTGATCTTTGCCACCATCATCACCCTGATCGGGGGGTTTTATTTTCGCATTAGCCACAAAGATCTCATCTATAACACCCACAAACTCGCCCTTTATGCCACCATT
>JAKQGT010000168.1 GCA_029556005.1 Chlamydiota bacterium
CGGAAATTCTCAAACTGAAAGAAATGAACATCACGGTCTTCTTAACTTCTCATTACCTAGATGAGATTGATATCCTTTCTGACAATGTGGGAATTATTGACCATGGAAAAATTGTAGCATTCGGAACTCCATGTGAACTAAAACAGCAAATTTCTGGTGATATCATTTCTATTGGAGTTAAAAACCATCTCCAAAAGGATGCTGCAGCCTTATTCAAAAATGAGAAAAATTTTATTCGAGAGTTCGACTATAAAGAGAAGCTTTTTCATCTTTATGTCGAAAAAGGAGAAAGTGCCCTTCCACTAGTACTGAAATTACTAGAAGAATCTAAAATACAGGCTGAGACAATTCAAATGTCAACTCCCAGCTTGAATGATGTTTTTCTGAAGAAAACAGGCCGGTTTTTAATTAGAGAAGAAAATGTTAAGAGAAATTAGGTTATTAACTTTTCGGCGCCTTCAGCTCTGTCTTAGAAATCCCACTTTTTTATTTATGGGAGTTGGAGCTCCATTAATCTACTTAGCTCTTTTTACCCCACTGCTTAAAAACCTTAACTTAGCCCAACTTTCAGGAACGAAGAACATTCTCATCCTCTTTGTCCCTGGTATGCTTCCAATAATTGCCTTTTCAACAGGCCTTTTTACAGGTTTTAGCATTATTGATGAAATCAGGTCTGATATTGTTGAAAGATTTCGAGTAGCCCCTATTAGTCGTTTTTCGATTTTAGCAGGTTATGTTTTATTTGATGTGTTTTCTGTTTTCTTTCAATCAATTTTGTTTGTTTTAATAGCTGTCCCTTTTGGATTCCAAGCTAAATTTACAGGTATTTTTATTTTATTTTTACTCCTTTTGCTTCTAACTGTAATTACTTCTTCGTTGGGAAACGCCCTAGGTATTTTTCTTAAATCAGAAGATCGTTATTCTCCTATTGTCTACGGAATAAATCTTCCTATTCTTCTCCTTTCAGGGACTCTTTTACCCATGTGGCTCGCTCCAAAATGGTTAAAAACTTTAGCCTACTTTAATCCAGTATTTTATGTTGTAAATGCCTCTCGATCTTTAGTTTTTGAAGATTTTACATCCAATAGCGTTCTATATGCTTTTGCGATTTTAACACCTCTTGCGATAGGAACTTTACTTTTGGCTACAAGTGCATTTAAAAAATTTATCAATTGAAAAACGCCTAGTATCCAAAAAAATGAGGGGCATCATAAGAACCGAAGGACAAAAAGACGCATCGAAAAGATTCGGCCAAGAAAAATATTTACCGCAGCATAAAATCGAGACTAACCGCGACGTAATTTCGAGAGTTCTTGGGTCTCAAATCTCCTATGGTTTAGCACGCCTAAACGCGCTCTAAATTTTTAATTTTTTTGCGCAATCAAAACCGCGACTTCGGGCTTTTTAAGACGCGATTTTCATCTCTTCCTTTCTTTTTTTGGCATCTAAAAATCTCACAGGCTTCCCTTGATAGCTCAAGATAATACACTTATGGGTAAACCGATCAACAAGAGCTGCTTTTAGCTCTGGGGTTCCGAACACCTCAACCCATTTATCAAATGAGAGGTTTGTACTCACTGCAATCGATCCTTTTTCATAACGACTTCCAAAGACGTCAAATAAAAGACGCGTTCCATTCTCAGAAAAAGAAAACAAACCCTAATTCGTCAATGATCAGCAAATCAGGCAGCGATAACGTCTGCATCATCTTTGTAAGTGTATGGTTTGTCTTTTCCTCTTCTAAGAGATTCACTAGAGCTGATGCTGTATAGAACCTAACCGCGAACCCTTTTCGGCATAGATCTCTCGCAAGAGCTGTCAAACTATGTGTTTTTCCCGTCCCTTGCTGTCCCATCAAACAAAGGTTTTCTCTATTCTGAATAAAAAGTCCATTACCCAATTTCTCAGCTTTTGAGAACTCAATTTCGGGGTTGAGCTCAGGATTAATATCCCTCCACTCTTTACTCGTCGGTAGCTTGTCTTGAGATAGGAGTCTTTTGTTTGCCCTATCTTCGCGCTCTTCTAAGCTGATGAAAAGGTGGTTTACTTCCTCTTTTTTCCCCAATATGCTCTTAATGAGAACGCTATCGTTGTCATAGATCACACGATTAAATGTTCCTCCAAAAAACTGGAAGGCTTTCTCATGAAATTCTCCCCGAGATTCAGTTTCTTTTGTGGGGAAGGATTGGCAATAGCGAAGCACTTGGCCTGGAACGCTGGCAACGAATAAATATCCTTTTACACGGTCTCCATCTATCTCAACCTCTACTTCTCTATGATCAACTTGTAGAGCTGATCCTAGAGGATTTTGAGGACTGTTTTCTCTCAGATTTTATCTTACCAACAATCTCTTCCATTTGTCTTCGAGAGCCATGATATATTCCTTGATCTTCGAGCTCTCGAAAGATCTGTGCGGCCTTGTATCTTTGATTCTTTTTGACTTCGGCCACTTCTTCATAATTTAAG
>JAKQGT010000171.1 GCA_029556005.1 Chlamydiota bacterium
CTCAAGCCTCCTACCCCCTTCCTTATCAGATTACAGATTTTTATAGCCAAACAACTTTAGATGTTGTTTGGTGCGCCGATTTAAAAATAAAAAGGTTAATAATGAGTGGGTTATACCAATTGTAAAAATTAAAATTACAAATTGGCTTGCAGATTTTTTATGTAAAACTACGCTTGGAAATCGATACTAACCCTATGAGGGTTAGTGAGATTGAAAGTGTAGTTTTCCGAAAAAAGATCAAGATGAATTTGTAATTTTATTTGTGGAAATTGGTATTAGGTTTTTTTAAAGGCAATGCGGGTAATCACCAGGGCTAAGAGAGCAACAACCCCCGTCACACTATTTGTCAGAGAAAAGGCGACTGTCGAAGCTTCAATCAAAGCCCCCTTCACATAGGCTAGAGAGTCTGCTGAAAGGGCTTTTGCTGCTTCAAGAGAGTGGGGAAGTCCATTGAGTAACCCCTCGAAAACACTCGGGTCGAGGGTTGCTGTAGCCCCATTTTTCTTGAGGCTCTCACTAAAAAGATCATCCTGAACATTCACTTGGATCGCCCCCAGAACGGCAACCCCAATCGTTGCACCCGTAAAGCGTAACGTATTATACATCCCTGTCGCCACCCCCGTTTTTGAGGGAGGGACAGCACTAAGGGTTGCAGAACTCACCGGTGTCATCACCATCGAGATCCCCGCACCAAAAGCAAAAAGGGCTGGGAAAAGGAGGGGAACATGATGGTGAAACAGAAAATAGGAAAACCAAATAAAACAGAGGACTAAACAGGTAAATCCGATGGAAATCGGCAGCCGAGCCCCTCTCTTATCGGCTAAATGTCCACTCAGTGGAGCAAAAAGCATTAAAGGAATCGTTCCAATGGCTGTGATCAAACCTGCAATGAGAGGAGAATCCATCAGGACTTTCTGAAAATAGAGGGGCCAAAAAACGGTAATCATCAAGATAAATTGGGCACATAAAATGAGGAGTGATCCTCCCAAAAAGACCCGATTTTTAAAGAGGCGGAATTGGAAAAAGGGGTGACGTGCCATCCCCTCAAATCCCCTGACCGCGATAAAAAAACAAAGCGAGAGCAAAAAGAGGAAAACCACCTCCCAGGATCCCCACCCCCACACTTTTCCTTGCATGAGACCCAGCGTTAAACAAAAAATGCCTGCAGAAAGGGTAAAAAAACCGAGAAAATCAAATGTTTCGTGAAGTTTTTGGGACTTGGGAATCACCCTTAACGTTAAAAGGATCCCTAATAGAGCGATGGGAGGATTGATCAAAAAGGCCCAACGCCACGATAAGTACTGCGTAAATGCCCCCCCAATAAAAGGGCCCAATGAGAGAAATAAAGAACCGATGGCTACCATCACCCCGATCGCTCGCCCTCGCTCTTTTTCTGAGAATGTGTGGATAATGATCGACATCCCGGATGGAGACATCAACGCTCCCCCGGTTCCTTGAATCGCTCGACTCATAATGAGCCACCACCCTGTTTGCCCGAAAGCTCCCATCACCGAAGCAATCGCATAAATCGAGACCCCTATGCAAAAGAGGCGCCGGTGCCCAAAAAGATCTCCTAATCTCCCTCCAGCAATCACAAAAACAGCCGTTGCCAAAAGATAGGCATTAATAATCCATTGGAGACCCACTACTGATACCACAAGTTCCCTTTGAATCGTGGGAAGTGCCACGGGAAGGAGGGTCGCATTCAAAAAGATGAGCGAGGTCATACTCGTCATCGCCAAAAGAATGAGAGACTTTCTTCTCTTTTCAGAAATCGCCATCGCCTCTAAACTAATCCTCTGAATGGATAGCTCAGGTTAACACGATGCGGTTTTTACTCAAGATTTTTTTGATCGTTTCAGCATTCTTTTGGGTGGAGCGTTTCTGTCATAAAGCAACCGATGGGTTTGCCATGGTCAACGTCTATCCTCCCCAAGGGGATCATCGGATGTGGGAGCGGATAGAGCCCCTCGATCCTCAATTGATCTCCTCCCCTTACCGCTACTTTAGCTCAGGAAGTCAATCCTATGTTTTTATTTCCGAAGATAACCAAACCGTTCTCAAACTTTTCAAATTCCAACATATGCGTATTCCCCCCTGGTTGGAATATCTCCCCTCTTTCCCCTATTTAGAAGCCAAACGGGAGAAAAAACGACAGGTTTTAGAAAGGACCTTTAGCAGCATTTCCCTTGCGTATGATTTCTTTCGAGAAGAAACAGCCCTTCTTTACATCCACTTAGCTCCCACAGACCACCTGCATACCCAAGTCACCCTGATCGATAAAATCGGAAAAAAACATGTGATCCACCTCGATCAAATCCCCTTTCTCATTCAGCGGAAGGGAACCCTTGCCTATCAAGCAATTGATGCATGGATGGAAAAAGGGGAAATCGAAAAAGCCAAACAAGGGATCAAAAATCTCCTCCGTTTAGCTTTGCAGCGGTGTCAACAAGGCATTTTCGATAAAGACCCCGACTTTAGCACGAATTTTGGCTTTATCGGTAGTGCACCTTTTCAAATCGACTTTGGGCGTTTTGTTGCCGACGAAACCGAAAAAGATCCCACTATCTACCAACCAGAAATGATCCGAATTACCCGCCATTTCCATCACTACCTCGAGAAAAATCATCCCGATCTGTTACACTGTTTTGAAGAAGAACTTCTAACACTAATTGAATGAAAAAGCTCCTCTATCTTCTCCTTATTTTAGGTGCTCTCCTTGGAATAGAGCGCCTCTCCCACTCCCTGACCGATGGTTTTGGCCTCCCTAATATCACCTCCAAACTCCCTTATAACCCTGCTTGGGATGTACCGATTGCTGCAGACGATTTAGAAGAACTCACGACTGCCCTTTCTGAGCGTTATCACTATTTGGCAAGTGGGAGTCAAAGTTACGTTTTCATAAGCGCAGATGGAAATTATATCCTAAAGTTTTTCAAACATAAACGGTGGCGGATGCATCCCTTTTATGAGGCCCTTCCCCTCCCCCCTTCTTTAGAGGCTAAGCGGAAGCGCTGGAAACAGAAAAAAGAAGAGACCGTTCAGGCAACGTTTGCGAGTTGCATCCTCTCTTATCTCCACTTTAGAAATGAAACCGGTCTTTTCTATGTCCATCTAAACCCCACCTCTCATCTCAAACGTACCCTCATCGTAAAAGATCGCTTGGGCCTCACCCATCAAATCCCTCTCGATACCCTTCCCTTTCTCATGCAAAAAAGAGCCATTCCCACCGATCAATACCTCTTATCCCTAAAAAAAACAGGAGATTTGAAAAAAGCTCAGCAAGCGATTGATGATCTCCTCCATTTCACACTCTACCGGGCGCAAAAAGGATATAGCGATAAAGATCCCCATCTCATCCGCAACTTTGGATTTATCAAAGATCACGTCGTAGAAATCGATGTGGGAGGGTTTCACCACGACCCTAAAAAGGAACTCCCCTACTACTACTCCCATGAGATTTTCCGAATTCAAAAAAAAATTATCCCTTGGCTGGATCAACACTACCCTGAGCTCTCTCCCTACGCAGAGACAAAGATTCAAGAAATGATTGAGCACCCTTAAATTTTTTTCTCTCTCTCCATTTTTGTTTGAGTATAATTTTCCCTTTCCCTATACTGCTATCCAGTTATCAAAAAAAAGATTGGGAGATCGATTATGGTAGACTTACAAAAAGTCGGAATATCTGCCGCTGGAGGCGTACTTTACGCAGCTGGAGCCATTGTAGGAGCTGGTGCGTGTGCAATCCTTTATTTTACAGCCAGTAAAATCAATGCCTTTATAGATAGTTACATGCCTTCTTTTAAAGGGACACTAAACGCTTCCCTCGTTATGGGAACATCGTGTTTTGTGGCCGTGCCGTTAGTAAGGGTAATTAACAAACGAACAGAAAGCCAACTAGCAGCAAAAGCTGTTGGAGCGCTCTCTCTCTTTCTCATTACAACACTTGCAACACCCACCGTATCGAAAATGTTATCCACATACCCAGTGAGCTATATCGAGTCTACTCTTTATGGCCTCGCAGGTGCGGGAACATTCTT
>JAKQGT010000086.1 GCA_029556005.1 Chlamydiota bacterium
TTTTCAACTTTTTGAAGAGGCTGCTGGTGAGGATTGGTCTCTTTTGAGAGAGGTGGGTGAAAATTTTAAAACAACTTTTCTAGAATTAGGGGGCAGCTTGCACCCGATGGAGGTCTTTGAGCTCTTCCGGGGACGTCCCCCTTCCATCGATGCGCTCCTGAAGCAAAATGGATTCCACTAAGATTGATCATCCTGAAATCCAGCTTATTAAAGCTTGCATAAAAGTAAAATATTTAGTAAAAGCTTTGCAAATTTCAGGAGAACTTATGAGTTGTGGATTAGAAGCTTTAAAAAAAGCCCCACAAGTAGAGACTTACTATGACCATTTTGAAGTTCTGGGGATGGTGGGAGATCTTCCTATCACCATCACGAGAGATAACTTTCAAACCTATGCGCCTCAGTTGACAGCGCTCCATTTAGCTAATAAAAATCTCAACACTATTCCCCCTATCGTTTTTCAACTCACCTCTCTTAAACGTCTAGATTTGTCAGGAAACAGCATCTCCTCTGTAGCAGAGGGGATGACGCGGTTAGAAAACCTTGAAGTCCTCGATTTAAGCAAGAACCACCTCACGCACTTCCCGCCTATTCCCCGACAACTTCAAAAGCTCTTCTTAGCAGAAAATCGCATTGAATCGATTCCCGATCTCTCAGAGACAGCCCTTAGCATTCTTGATTTAGAGTCGAATGGTGTGCAGTTTTCGATTCAGTGGCGTTTCCCTCTAGGGATTGTAAGAGCACAGCTCTCGCATAATCTGATTGCATCCCTGCCAGATTTAAGCCCCTATTCTCAGCTTCGCATTTTAGAGCTCAGGGGTAATCCTTTAGACGAAGAATGTTTAAAGGGACTCACGATTGAGAAAATCGAAATTTAATCTCCAAAATGCAGTCTCGGAAGTTGCCTAACAGGTCTTCTCTGAGGATGGGCCCTTCTGTATTTTCTTAACAGATCCTCTTCATACACGAAAGGAAAAGTAAAGTCGGGAAGCAGTGTTCCTTCGGTCACACGAGAGTGGGCATACTCTCTAAAAGGTCTCTCTCTTTTGGAGTCTACAACTGTTGTTTTATCCGAAAGAAGAGACTGAAGATTTGTAACCATATTATCGTAATGATCATAATCTTTGAAGCGTACCCATTCAGCAATATTGGTGATATAAACAACATCAAAAAACATTTTTCCCTCTTGAACTTTTTGAGAAATTTCCGCTATACGTCTTCCATCTCGCGCAAGATTGAGATTTAAATGCACAATCCTATTGTCAAGATAAAGGTTACGTACCCGAGCATAAGAGGCATCCTCTTTTAACCAGCTATACGCATAAGTTCTGTAATGATTAAAGACATCTTTCAAATAACCTACTAGATTTTTATCACTAAATTCATCTGAATCGGGAAAATACCTTTCTTTATTCACAAACAGCTCTTCATGAAACTTTTCAATAAAGGCTTCTCGAGACTCGGTTGCAACCACCCCTTCTTTTACCCATGCATAAAGGGCTATCATTGACGGGTGGATATCACAGATGTAAGCCCTTTCAAAGGGGCGCCTTGCTAAGATGTGATAATTGAACTCAAAAGCAAAACCAAAGTAAACGCCCCCCTCGATTTGCGGCTTCCGAGAAAGCGCTTCAAAAACTGCGGGGTGCCCCGTTTCTGTTGTTAAAAGAAAGGGATGCCCATGAAAATCACTCCTAAGATAAGAGAAGGACCTAGAAGAGAGAGCATGAAAAAGGGCTAAACGGGGAGAAACCAAGGGTTGGGAGATCTTCAAGCTGAATCCAAGAAAAGAATCAGCAGACTGCACTAAGAGGGTATTAGGTGCATAGAGTATCTTAACTTTCTCTAAATCTGTAGGATCCATTTCCTCTGTACCATAGAGTGAAATGACATCAAAAACCTATCCATTTTTTCTAGCTTCCTGATCTAAATCTAAAAGTGTTGCACTCTCTTTCAAACTCATATCTGCATGAACAACGCCCCCTTTTCTATAGATATCACGAACTTTTTCATAGAGCCCATCGTTATAAAGCCAGCTATAGTGGGGATTGCTGAGTTGCTCAATAAATTCTCTTGCTGAGCTGGTTGCACCCAAATAATAAGCACTCTCTTTAGAAAGCTCTTCTGTAAATGCAGCTAAAAAATCTATACGAGAGGGGTGGAGTTGCACATGGGTACTAATCCAGTCATAAAGAGCTAGTTCTCTTGGATTACTCGAACATAGGTAGGCTTTTTCTACCCTCCGATGGGCTATGAGATTTAAGTTCATTGCAAAATCAAACCCCACATAAATCCCATTCATAGATTCAGGGTACGAGCAGATCGCATCTAAAGCCTTTTTTAGATCTGGTACATCCGTCTTTAGGGCAAGAGGCTCCCCTCTAGTTGCACGGAAAACATTTTGAGAACTTGGATAGGGTCTTTTATTCTCGGGAGCAAGAGGGGTTTGATCTGTATTATCACGAACCCTTTTTAAACTTAATGCACTAGACATGGGATCCTTTGGGATTAATTTCACCCAAAAATGATACTAGTGTTATTTTTTAAATTAAACGAATAAAATATTTTAATTAATTAAAACTATTTTTTTCGAAAAATTAAATTTTTAAATCTAAATGTCCTGTATCAAGTCTAAAAGGTAACACTCACTTGCGTACCAATGACAAGAGCATTGGGGATGGTTCCAAATCCTTTGGGATTGATAACGTATTGAACATCGGGAACAATAATAAACCAGGGATTGACTTGGAACCAGTGGTTGAGTTCCACAATAGATTCAAAGTTTTGAGGTTGGTTCCCAAAAGGACCGAGTAGCTTCATCTTTTGCGCGAGCCTTTGAGCTGCGCGCTGGTCTGTACTATACTTCCCATAGAGATAACCTAAATTAGTAAAGTCCTGCGGGCGGGAGGGAAAAAGCCCTTTATAAACCAGCCCCGAAGCAATATAAAACGGGAGAGGATTACGGTCTTTAGGAGCAAAAAGAATAGCAACAAAGGGGGTTAACCCACGATCTGACTCGGGCCCGCCTTGACGGTAAACCATTTGATCGATGAGGAAATAGTACCCATAGTTCCCATGAAAATGCCCCCCGAGATACTTTTCTCCACTCATATCTGTATAGTAAAAGTATCCCGCACGGTAATTACCAGGGTAACCTTTATCTTCTTCCAAACGATTGACACGCCAGGACCACTCTGTGATGAGTTGTGTCCCATC
>JAKQGT010000097.1 GCA_029556005.1 Chlamydiota bacterium
CTTCAGGCGCCTTGAACTTTCCTTCTATGAAGAACTTAAGAAACAAATTTTAATGCGTTAGCCCTGCCTAGACAGCGTCATCATAAGAGGATCAATTCTTGAGTGGCTTCTGGAGAAAACTTCATTGTTGCCTTCCTTCGAAAGCCCAATGGGGCTTTCTGCATCAGGCGCCTTGAATTTTTCTTCCATAAGCCACTCCTTTATTGATTCTCCTATGACGACACTATCTAGAAAAAAATTCCCCAATCCCCTTTAATAGGGGGATGGAATACATAATCCCCATCCTTCCCATTTGTTTAGCGATTTATTTTTTCTTAAGAGGGCAAAAGCTTAAAGAGGAGAATATTCGTCTCAAGGCAGAAAAACAGGCACAGGAGCATGCTACAGAAGAGAAATTGGCTCTATTAGCAAGTACGCAAGAAAGACTTTCACAGGCGTTTAAAGCCCTTTCTGCAGAAGCTCTTGAAAAGAGCAACACCTCTTTTTTGCAACTCGCGAAAGAAACGCTAGGAAAGTTTCAGGAAAAAGCTAAAGGGGATCTCGACAAAAAGCATCAATCGATTGAGGAAGTCCTAAAACCTGTAAAAGAATCCCTTGTGAAGTTGGACACAGGGATGCGTGCCCTTGAAAAAGAGCGCAAGGGAGAGCAGGAATCCTTAAAACAACAACTTAAAATGATGGTGGATGCTGAAAAAGAATTGCGCACAGAGACGTCTACACTGGTAAAGGCCTTGCGCATGCCCATTATACGCGGAAGATGGGGAGAGATGCAGCTACGGCGTGTGGTAGAGCTAGCAGGAATGGTGAGTCATTGCGATTTTTATGAGCAAGAAACAGAGGGGGGAATGCGCCCCGATATGATTGTTCGCTTACCAGGGGATAAGCAAGTGATTGTCGATGCCAAAACACCGTGCGAAGCCTATTTAGATGCCATCCAAACTCAAGATGGAGACGTAAAGGAAGAAAGGTTCAAAACACATGCGCGCCATGTCAGGCAGCATGTGATGGCTCTTGGAAAAAAGGCCTATTGGCAAAGCTTTCAACCAACTCCCGAGTTTGTCATCCTTTTTATCCCTTCGGACAACTTCTTTAGTTCTGCCCTAGAATTTGACCCTACATTAATAGAAGTTGGTGTGGAACAAGGGGTGATCATTGCCACTCCGACCACTCTGATTGGACTACTCCGGGCAATCGCTTACGGCTGGAAGCAAGAGAACCTGTCACGTCATGCCGAAGAGGTGAGCAAGTTGGGGCATGAACTTTATAAACGCATCGCCGATATGCGTGAGCATTGGAATAAAGTAGGGAGGAGCCTATCTAGTAGTGTGGAGGCCTATAATAAAGCTGTGGGTTCCCTAGAGTCCAGGGTCCTTGTTTCTGCACGCAAATTCAAGGAGATGGGAGCGGCTTCCCGGACATTAGAGCTTGAACCCCTAGAAGGAATCGACCGCATCCCTCGTGAACTACAAGCCCCCGAAATGAAAACAGTTGACCTACTGGAAGAAGAGCGTTAAGTTTAGGGCATGAAACGAGCAGTATTTTCACTTCTTATTTTTGTGATCTTGATTGGGGGAGGGTCTTTTCTATATACCAAGTGGCATTTCTTCCAAGAAGATACAGCGACATTTGTTCATGATAAGCCCATCACGTGCTCTAAATGTGGAGATCTATTGTGGCACGGGGGGAAAGCCCACAGTTGTGACGATTAATACCAATTGTAAAAATTAAAATTACAAATTAGCTTGCAGATTTTTATGCAAAACTACGCTTGGAGATCGATACTAACCATATGATGGTTAGCGAGATCGAAAGTGTATACTCAAACAACTTTTGAAGTTGTTTGAGTATAGTTTTCCGAAAAAAGATCAAGATGAATTTGCAATTTTATTTGTGGAAATTGGTATAACTCACTTCAACTTCTGGTACACGAGCAGGAGTTAACTGAGAAACAGCCCAATTGAATCCAAGCCCTATAAAAAAAGCGGGAAGGAGGGGATGGATAGAAAGGGGAAGGAGGGGATTGACCAAAGGCCAGCAGGCAGAAACGAGTCCCCCTGAGAGCATCCCGATCCAGGCCCCCTGTTTATTCGCCCGTTTTGAGTAGAGCATATAAAGGAGGAGGGGGCCAAAAGCGGCACCAAGTCCAGCCCAAGCATATTCGACAAGAGCAAAAATGGAAGAAGGTTTTAGATAGGCCACTCCTAGCGCTAAAAATGCAACGCCGAGGATCCCTAAGCGGGAGATGAGGAGAAGTTTTTGGTCACTGGCTTTAGAGTGCAGGAACTTTTTATAGAAGTCCTCGGAAAGAATCGAGGAGAGGACCAGCATTTGAGAACTCATCACATTGATAATGGCGGCGATGATGGCACATAAAATAAACCCAATGAGAAAGGGATGAAAACTCTCCTTTACCATTTCGATGAAAATCATTTCAGGGTTCCCGATTCCTTGGGTAAAAAATCCTAAGCCCACAAAGCCCACAAAAGTTGCTGCAGAAAGAGAGAGAATCATCCAAGTCATGCCGACCCATTTCGATTTGGAGATTTTGGAGACATCGCGGATCCCCATAAATTTCGTGATGATATGAGGTTGTCCAAAGTAGCCCAGCCCCCAGCCTAAAGCGAGGGAAAGAATCTGCAGGAGGGTTAGCCCTTTAAAAGAAGGAATGAGAGAAAAAGAGAGGTTTTTGAGGGCCATAGCCGATTGAATGCCTGAAAAGCCTCCAACCTTAGGTAACAGGATGATAGGGACAATTAAGATCACGGCTAGAAGAAAGAGTCCTTGGAAGAGATCCAGCCACGCTAGGGTAACAAACCCCCCGATCAAGACATAGGTGACAACGATAGCGATTCCTAATAATATTCCTAGAGAGTAAGGCATCCCAAAAAGGCTCTCAGCAAGGAGACCGAGTCCGATAAGGCCGGCTGCGATATAAATTGTATAGAAAAGAAAGCAGATTGCAGCGGAAAAGAGGCGGATCCGACCTGAGTGATCCTGGAGGCGGTGTTCAAAAAAGCCTGATAGGGTCAGCGTCCCCGTTTGTTCGGTGAGTACACGGATTTTGGGAGCAATCCACTGCCAGTTAAGGAGCATACAAAGGGTTAATCCAATGGCTACCCATACGTTGTACATCCCTCCCAAAAAGATAATGGCAGGATACCCCATAAACAGCCAGTTGCTCATATCGCTCGCATGGGCTGCAAGGGCTGTCAGCCAGTACCCCAGAGAGCGGTTGCCAATCAAAAACTCCGAAGAGCTCGTTTGCTTGCGGTAAGAAAAAATTCCTACAATAAGAGCAAAGATAAAGTATAATAGGATCGCTGAAAACTGAATCATTCTCAGACATTTTAGTATAGAATTATATAGATTGCAAGTTTGCGATCCATTCGTCTGAAACTCCCGCTTTTTTGCGATGCTCTGGATGCAAAATAAATCCCCGCGCCCGTTTGGGAGTGAGCAAGGGTGTGAGCGCTTCTTTCCAAGCCTCCCAATCGCTCTCTTTTTTTTTGAATTTTTGTAGCCATCTCCAGCCGAAGGAGACATGGGCAATTTCATCTTTCAAAATTCTTTTCATGAGGGCAGCAGAACGCTCATCCCCGTGTTTTTCAAAAGAGTGTCCATACATAGGGGCAAAATCGAGGTTAGCCATCTCAAAAGTAAGACTCATGACTGAGACATAAGAGAGGGGAGAGGTGAGATAAGGTGTGTGGCACCAAAAATGACGATAAAGGGGAAGGTCTCCGAAACAGACTTCCAGTTCTTTTAGACGCTTGATATAAAGGCGCACATGCTCCTGCTCTTCTTTTAACGTATGAGCAACCCCTTTTCTAAAATGGGAGGGTGCTTCTGGAAAGCGCAGTAAAGCATAGGCCATGATTTCAACAGCAAGAAGCTCATGTCCTGCAAAACGGTGGAGACAAGCGGCTCGATGCTCCTGTTTATCATGGGAGTGGAAAGGGGGGAGTTTTCCTTCTTTACGTTGCTTCGAAAATCCCATGGAGGGAGGTCTTACAGGTTCATTCCACATCATGGGAGAACCCGGATCATGGTCGGTCAAAATATCTGGAGTGAAAAGCTTTTCTTCAAGGGTGTCAGCACCTAAAATACGAATGGCCCATTCCCTCATCTCTAAGGAGATAGGAGAATGGGCTGAAAAGGCATCCAATTGCTTACTCTACATCTAGGACGTAATAAGCGGGAAAAGCAAAGTTATTATTAGGTCTTGAGGAGACCATCAAATTCACGCGTTTGCCTACGTATTCATCTAGATTGATATGGGTACTGTAGATATAAGCTACAATCACATCATGATCTTTGAGTACAAAATCCCCAGGCTTATTTTTTACGGGTTCTTTGTAAGATTCTAAGATTCCTGAAACGTTTTGACACTTCAGCTTTTGATCTTTATAAAAGTCTTCAATGGTTTTTGCATGGTGCATCGAGGACCAGCTTAAGTAGAGAGCTTCTTCGATCGGCTCCCACACTTTCATACGATCTGTTGGCGAAGTTGTTTCGTCAGATCTAAAGGAGACTTCGTAGATGTCTTCGACTTGTCCTTTGCCCATTTTAGAGGCTTTAGCTTCTAAAAAGGCGATTTTGCGATGCAAATAGTCTTCTTGAGCTTCAGATAAAGATTTAGCAGCCTTTGCTACAAGAGAGGGGAAATCTGTGTAATCATTGATAATGGTTTGAAACCCTTTTGTAATCCGGTCGATATCAATTTCATGAAAGGCTTTGCGCATTTCTGATTGACTCAGTAACTGGGTAGACTCAAAAAGCTGCGTAACAGTTGCTTTTCTTTTATCTTGGACAGCTTTTAACTCGGGTTTGCCCGCATACTCAACATACTCTTTTGCAATGAAAAACTGGGTATCTTTTGGGGCGGCAATTTCCATCCATTTGGTGTTATCAGGGCAGATTTCTCCTTTAACAGACTGTCCCGTACTGTAATGGCCGATGATTGGAGCATCGCGGTCTGGAGAGAGGCGAATGTTCACGCGGTCTCCTTCCACAGTGTCATCAATGATAAAACCCCGAAAAATATAGGCTTTTAGATCGGCAGGAGCTTCAACAGCGTAAAAATCTCCTTTTTCTCCAACAACAACGACATATTCGTCTTTAGCAAGCTCAGAAATGATATAGCTATCTAAATCTGCAGAGCTGCGCATACGGACGTTGTTACCAATGATTTTTCCCGTAAAGCTATTAAATTTTCCATGGTTTTGAACGGGTTTGTTTTCGACAGAAGTTATGGATTTGTCGAGGGGGGGTGCTGCATCTGCAAACACTACCCCTATGGCAGTCGTTGCGATTAATGCAAATGCTTTATACATTTTGAAACTCCTTCTCAATAGAGATATACTAAATTTCCATTCTAGGAGCTTCTCCTTTTATTGACCAGGAATAAAAAAACCTCCCACGAAAAATGGGAGGTTTAATCTATCTATCCACACGAGAAATTTTTCTAGTGATTAGCTATTGAGAACTGTACGTACGTGTTCACAGTTTTTTTCACCACAAGTACAGCCAACAGGATTGCCAAGAAAGACTTGATAATGTTCGGCGGAGTTTAGTGGGTTCGTGACAATATACAGTTTATCTCCTTCCTGTTTGATATCCCAATCTCGGAAACGCAGGTCATCATCAGAAATCTCAACATCGAGGTCTTCATCGGCTACCGTTTCTTCATTGCCTTCTTGAATGGCGCGGGCGATTTGGCAGTAAGGACAGTGACAGTGAGGCTCGGCTTTAGGAATACTCATTTGTTCCATATCCATCCCCAAAGCTTTTGTAATAGAGGTGATTTTTTGAATCACTTCTAGGGGCATCCGGGGGGCATCTGCTTGGTCAGGGTTGTGCTGCAAAAAGGAGCTCACGTTATCGATTCCTTCACCGCCGCTCATTTGAAAAGGAATTCCAAAGGAAAACGAGGTTTCACTTCCCATTTTAGGAGGTTCGTAGTGTTTGAGGGATTCTACTTGGGGTTCTTTTGACTCTTGTTCAACATAGAGGGTATGAGCTGCAAATACCTGCTCAATCAGTTCAGAGTCTAGGTTCGGGATATCGATCATTGTCCCATT
>JAKQGT010000105.1 GCA_029556005.1 Chlamydiota bacterium
AGGGTCGATCAGATTCGAGCTTAAGTGATGGGTAGCATAAAACTTGTAAGCGAGAGAGGTGGGAACCCTTCCTCCTGAAGAGTGTTGTTGTTTAAGCATCCCTTGAGCCTCTAGCTTAGAGAAGTAGTTCCGAATGGTTGCAGAACTGATGTGCTCAAACCCATGGTCTTTAAGGGTATTAGATCCAACAGGCTTACCTGTGAGGAGATAGAGCTCAACAAGCCCTAGCAGAACAGCTTGTTCTCGTTCTTCACGTACCTTTCTCCTGGGGGCCATAGCTAGCAATTACTCCCATATTTTGCTAATTCTTAACATTACTATAGCAAAGAGAAGGGATCGTGGCAATAATAATTAGCAGTCTATGACATCAACTGCTTGAATGTGAATTTAATTAACTTAATATTAGATACTTAAAAAATTAGCACTCTACTCTAGAATTTGAAAAGAATGATTCTTGAGGGGAGAGGAGGTGATATTAGGGTCGGAAGCGACCAGGGGGAGGACATCCACAATCGAAGGTTGCCAATGGAGCCCTTTGGTGTACACCAAGCGGGAAGCGATAAAGCAGGCTATGATCGCTTTTTTATGGATGATCGGTAGATTTTGAATCACGCGGTCGCGGTATTTTTCGACTAAAAGACCAGGGCAAAAGTTGAGAAGGGCTTTTACTAATGGATCATCCGGGTGAGAAGAAAGAACGATACTTTCAAGATAGTCTAAGAGCTCATAGGTATAGGTATTGATTTTTTCTGAAACCTTTTCTGAGAGATCGGTTAAATATTCTCCTGTTTCCTCATGCGTTTTTAAAAGGAGTTGCGCTTCATCCCGAGCTTTTGTAGCGATAATAGCAAGAATCTCTTCCATTAAGCGCGGCTTATTGGTGAGAAATTCTTCCTCTGTCAACGTCAGTCCTGCCAAAATTTCCAGGGAAGAACAGATGACCCCCCCTTTGTTAGCCGAGCTATCTTTGATCACAATGACCCCGAGCTTTTCTAGCTCCCTTCTTGCATGGGGAGTGAGATAGAGATTGGCCCCTTCGACAATAGCACGTGAGGTAGGCTTTCCTTTACTATCGATATAATCGGTATAATTATGGTCACTCAGTGTCCGAGGCCTTCCTCCAGCAGGGATGAAGATATCAGTATGAACTTGGTGGAGGTTATGGCGAAACAGGTGGTTCATATCACTTCCCGCGAGCCAATCTTCCACGAGTTTCCCATTTTCCTTTTTCCAACAGAGCGTTTTAGTTGCGTAGACTGTTTGTTCTTTTTTCGTTTGAAGATCAAGGAGAAATCCTCCGTCATTGAGTTTTTTGGGAGGGTAGGCGGCAATCGGTTTCGATTCATGAAAAAGGTCTGCAAGAATCGAAAGATCAAGCCCTTTCGGATCGAAAATGGTTCCCGAAACATCTGTCAGAGCGAGGAGCTTTGCCGTCATGGGAAATTGCTTATAGAGATTAAGAATTTGATTTCCCGCTACATCTCCATCGGGTCCTCCAGAGATTTTTATTGTAAAAGGATCTTTTTTGGGGTCGATTCCCAAATATTGAAGAACCTCTTGCATATAAACATTGACTCCTAGGGAAGTGACTCCATATTCTTTATGGTTGATCCCAATGGAAGGTTTACTGGAGATGAAGGCCACCCCAGGCTTATACCCACAGAATTTGCTGTATTCAGCAATCCATTCAATCATGATATTATGCATGTTCTCATCGGGCCCTAAGTAGATGTATTCTGGCTTATTCCAATAATCAACAATATCTTTGGCTTTTAAGGTCCCATCATCGAGGCAGTTGATGAGAGTGAGGAGTGAGTGAACAAAAGCGCGTTGGGTTTGATAGAGGTATTGAATCTTCTGTTCTTTCTTAAAGAGACTGATTGTTTCCTCGATTTCCGTTTCACTTCTTTCAGCAAAGAGGAGCTCTTTTTTTAAGATCTGTGTCTCTGTTAGAAGTTGCTCATAAGGTTCTAAAAAGATGACGGCTTTAGAGCCCCCTTCAGGAATGTCTTTGTTCTTTTTTTGTTGGGTAAACGCCAGGTTATAACATTCAGAAAATACGTTGTTTCTTTCCGAGACCATTTGCTCATGACGTTGAGGGAATACAGTGCGCAGTCCTCCTCTAGAAAGATCCTTAAAACGGATATGAAAGGCCATAAAATGCATTCCCTTGATGAAAAAGATTCCATAAGGAAGCTCGGGAAACTTTTCGCGTCGATTGTAAGGCACGTAGTTGAGGTATTTGGGGTCCAAACGAAAACTCAGAGCGCTTTTGTTATTCCGGTAGAAGTTGGTTTTTAAGGTAAAATCTACAAAATGCATCGCTTGTTTGAGGATATTTTTACGACGCATGTCATTGAGTTCATTTC
The DNA here is from genome assembly GCA_029556005.1 of Chlamydiota bacterium. GTDB lineage: Bacteria > Chlamydiota > Chlamydiia > Chlamydiales > Simkaniaceae > JAAKFF01. Next base: position 2,370 of record JAKQGT010000105.1, read on the forward strand.
CCGTGTCTAAGTGGTCAGCCAGGATCATGAATTTTTCTTTTTCCCGCTTGTACTCTTCTAAATCCCTCTTTTCCGGATGAAATTTGAGCTCAAAGGCTTTGCATAATTGCACGGTGAGTTCAGGGTGGCGACAGAGTCCCTCTTCGATATTCTCAAACGTGTAAAGATTGATATCTGCATGGACAAGGGTTTGGTGTACAAAGCTAGCCATTGTTCGTAAAAGGTTTCCGGTATTTCCTCGGAGTAATCCGGGCTCAACAAAGACATTTTCAATAAGATCTCCCTCAGGGAAATACTTTAACGTCACTATTTCTTGGAGAAAATCTTGAATATCTGCCTCTTCCCAGGCGGCTTTTCCTTTAATTCCATGGAGGCCTAAAGACATGATCAAGATGCTGTTTTTGCTGTAGGGGTTGATGTAAGCAGAGTTAACTTTTACAAGCTTAAGGTTGTGTCTATAGATCAACTTAGCCATTCTGAATAAGAACTTGTATTTAGGGGTGTTACGCCAAGCAAATACTATTCTGAGTGAAGGGGGATTTCCCTTTTGTTTTTTCCAATTTTCATTGAAATGGGTTTCATATTGGCAATTATCACGCGTTTTTGCGCGGAAAAACATTCTGAGAGCGATAATCAGGCGCTCACTTGAAATCGAGCGCACAAATGTGGGACCGATCCTCATCAGTAAAGCTTCAAACTCTTCTTTAGAAATCGTGGGATCTTGCTCTCTGAGTTGAGCATAGAGTTCTTCTTGTTTCTTTTTGGGAAGGATCTTGTTGACATCTTGAGTCTCAAGCTCTTCTGTAAAACTGGTGAAATAGATG
>JAKQGT010000118.1 GCA_029556005.1 Chlamydiota bacterium
TGGGTAAGCATTAATTCAAAAGAACGTGCCAAACGTTTTCTAAGCTCTACATCTCCCTTAAAGGCAGCAATGATCTCTGAATTCAGAGTAGGCGCTGTTGGATGATAGCGTGAGACCGCCCGCGAGGGAAAGATCCATTGAATGAAATTATGATGAGCTTCACGCGCTTGCCGATCATATTTCCAAATCTCTTCAATCATTACCCCATTGGTGTTGGGGCAACGTCCTAAATAAAAATCTACAAAGATCTTTCGTCCTTCCTCTCTTTGTTCTTCTACAGATTTTGCGGGAGGACGTGGGTTATTTAAGAGAGGAAAAGAAAAACCGGAAGAGGGGGACTGGGTTACAAAGCGACTCACCCCTAGAAAAAGGGTTCCTAGAATAGCTGTAGCAACTAGATGCGTTTTAATGGAAGCAAACACAATAAAGGGAACGACATCATAGAAAAATTGGACCCTTTTTTTGCTCTCTGCGTTTGCAAAATATTCTTTTGCATAAAACTGAGAAGATTGAAAAAGGGTGAGCACCCCCACAGAAACCAACTGATTTCTGCTCGGTTGCGCCCATAATGCATACCCTCCTAGGAGTAACAAATGGAGAGTCGCTCCTTTAATCGTAAGAGGTCCTTGATGATCCATAAATCCCTTCAAATTTCGGGAATAGTTTACCCTTATTCTCTCTAAAAATCAAAAGTATTTTGGGATAAAAAACCTATAAAATAAATTTTTTTTGGTATATCAAATAGGGAATGAAGATTATTATCCAAGCGGTCATTCCGCTCTTTTGTATCATTTTGGTGGGGTATTTGGCGGGGCGCTTTAAAAGCCTGGGGACCGCCAGTGCAAAACCTCTCAATGCTTTTGTGATGAAATACCCCCTGCCGATTTTGATTTTTGCCTCGATTGCACGTGAACCCCTAAATAACGTCTTCAACTTTCCATTTATTTGTGCTTTCTTAGCAGGACTGTTCTTGCCCCAACTGATTGTCTTGTGGGTGAGTCGGATGCTCTATCAAGAAACGCTCACGAAATCGGTTTTACGCGCGATGGCTGTCTCCTTTCCCAATGTGGGGTTTATGGGAATTCCCCTATTAGGCGCCCTATACGGAAAAGAGGGCATTCTCATCGCTTCTATTAGCGTGTTTCTTTCTGTCTTTCAGATGCTCTTCACAATCATTATTTGCGAGATCGATAAGGAAGAAAAAACAACACTGAAAGAGAGTCTTAAAAGTGGAGCCATTCTCTTTATTAAACACCCGATGATGATTGCTACCTTTTTAGGGCTTCTCTACTCGGCCTCCTCTCTCCCGATGCCTGTACCGCTAGATAACTTTACCAAATACTTAGGAGGGGTTGCAGGTCCTACAGCCCTTTTCGCTTTAGGTCTTCTTTTAGTCGGCGTAACGTTCAATAAAGGAAAAACCGAAGTCACCATCATCTCTCTCCTTAAGCTGTTGATGCAACCCGTGATCACCTTAATGCTCCTCCTTGTCTTCAAAGCTGACCCGATCTGGGCAGCGAGCGGGATGCTCTTAGCCGCTCTTCCGACCGGAGTAGCCATTAGTATTTTTACAGACTATTATGGAGAGTATACGCAAAGGGGAACAAAAACCCTCTTGGTCACTACAATAGGTTCTCTCATCACTCTTTCCGTACTAATCGCTCTGATTCCCCGGTTTTGGCCCACCTTAAGTTAGCCTTGATGAGAGATGTATTCGGCTTCGATTTTAGCCGCAAGAATGAAGTCGCTTTCTGTAAGACCGTTCACCTTATGCGTCCAAATTTTTAGGATGACCTTTCCCCAAGAGAGAAAGAGATCGGGATGGTGTCCCTCTTCTTCAGCTACGTGTCCAACAATATTGGTAAAAGCTAAAGCCTGTTTAAAATTTTTAAAGGAATAGGTCTTTTCGAGATGGTGCTCCTCTTTGATCGCCCATCCTTCCCCTAGTTGCATGTACAGAGGTTTTAGAGCCTCTCCTTTTAGAGCGACACTCCCAACAACACAGGGAGTACATTTTTTTTCTACTAAATCTTTCATTTTAACACCTGCAGGTACGCTTCTGTCTCTCCCCAAGGAAAAGAGACAGGAAATGTTTTAGTAATCTGAAAAGCTTCTTCATCATAATCTGTGAGAGGATAACTAATGGTTATAATACGGGTCCCCTTAGAAAAGGTTTTGAGTTCCCACACAATAGGCTCAATCTCTCCATCTTCTAAACAGGTCCCATAAAGATAGACAACCGAAGCCTTAGGAAGTTTCATTTCTGTCATATCGCCACAGATAAAAGAAACATCCTTAAGGTGATGTTTTTGCGTAATATGTTTTGCAAGTCGGACAAAAAGAGGAATTCTTTCGATACCGATGACTTCGCAGTGGAAGAAGTGGTGAAGGAAAAGGGCTCCACGCCCCCGCCCACATCCCAGTTCCAAAAAAGCATCTGTTGAGGAAATTTCAGCTTCTTTCGCAATCACTTCATAAGTCACTAAGGGCGTTTCCCCATAAGTGTGGATGTCTTCTTCTTGTTTTCGCCTTAAATAACGCTTACTGATCTGATAGGGATTTTTAAAAATATAGGTATTGATCAAAGAATGATCCAAGCGAGAAAACTGCGCATCCGTATAGTAGCGTTTCTTCACACCACGCTGAAGCTTGAGATCGATGAGGGCATATTTGAAAACGTCAATAATCCATTTCATGATCATAGTTTTATAGAAATGGTAAAAAAATTACCAGTTTATGGTTTGTCCTATCTCAAGAACACGGAATTTTTGAGGATCAATCCCCTTTTTTTCTAGAGCATTATAAAGATCATAAGGAGGTTGATTCAAAGTTTCTCCCGAAAGTCGAAAGGTTTTCCAATGCATTCCAACGCTGAGTTTGGATCCCACTTCTTCATGAATCAATGCCGATTTTTCTGGGTTAATATGGACGGGATCCATAAAAGCACGGGGCACATAAGTGCCGATCGGAATCAGACTCAAATCCATTTTTCCAAAGACTTCCCCAATCTTTTTAAAATCTTTCCGATTATATCCTGTATCCCCCACAAAATAGAGACGTTTGTTTTGTTTTTTCTTCCGGATAAAATCGATCACAAACCCAGACCATAAACGCCGGTTTTTATCCCAAATCCCCCTTCCCGAAAAGTGCTGACTCGGAACAGCCGTGATCCCCACTTCTTGCCCTTGAAGCCCTATCTTCGTCTCTTCCCACCAATTGAGCTCGATCACTTGTCGGATTCCTTGCTTTTGAAACCATTGTTTCAATCCCAGGGGGACCACCCAAGTGATGTCTGGATGCTTTGCATCTAAGCGTTTTACCGTATCCTTATCTAAATGGTCATAGTGATCATGACTGATCAAGACAAGATCAATACGGGGAAGATTTTCTAGGGCCAAGGGAGTCTCATGCCTGCGCTTTGGCCCTAGAAAGGGTAGAGGTGAACACCGATCACTCCAAATAGGATCGGTTAAAAGGTTTAATCCCTCAACAGATACGAGAAAAGTGCAATGGTTAATCCATGTCACCTTGGGAGCCGTATCACGCGCTTTGCGTTTGGAGTTGGGATAACAAAATTTTGGGGGAACTTCTCGAGACGGATGCTTATCGTTGTAATATCCTAATTGCCAAAGTACTATATCATATAAAGAGCGTTTTGCACTTACGATGTTTGGATTGAAAAATCGACGTCCCTTCTTCATGATTTCCCCCTTTCATCTTCCTCATAATCCAATCAGAAATTAAAAAAAATGGGTTTTTCACAAAAATTAAAGGATTTTTGGAACACACTCAGTATAGGTTGAATCCCCTTCAAACTGGATCGGACCGGGGTATAAATAGTGATCTTCAAGACCCCATTTTGCCCGCCCCCGTTCAAAAGTTTTGAAGGGGTGCCCTTTAAGGTCAACAAGAGCTTTCCGAATCACGGGTTTAGCCTTCCCCTTACGGGTTTCCAGATTCATCAGAGAAGTGATAGGAATTCCACAAACTCCCCACTCTTGCGGATGTTTACTTAAGTGCCTCAAGCAGCTCATATACCCGGTATGCCCCTCCTTAATAAGGAGAGCTGCCACATGTCCTAAAGCATAACAATAAGTCGCATCAAAATGCGTCGGGAAACCACTACGCCCTTCATAACCAAAGAAATGATGGACAGGGTTAAACTTCCCCTTAAAGGAGGTGCGATTGTTGAGTTCCGCTTTAACTAAAGTACTTAAGAGGAGCTCTGTTTGAATATGAGAGACTTGCACATTCCCATGGGGATCCCGATCTAGGAGCAATTGGTGCTGAATCTCTTTAGGAAGGAACCCAAAGGTTTCCAAAGCCTTTTTAGAAAGCGCTTTTTCATCTTTTCCTTCTGCAAGGAGTTGATTGAGTTCTTCTATTAAGATCTTCATCTCTGGGATAAACTCAATAAGTCCTTCAGGAATCAGGATGACAGAGTAGTTTTTACCCCCATTCCCCCGTTTTTCGATTAAATCTGCTAGTTGCTCAATCACCTGCTTTAAGGTCTGCCTCTTTTCAGCAACTTCCTCTCCAATCAAGGTGAGGTTGGGTTGCGTTTGAAGGGCACACTCCAAAGCGATGTGGGAAGCAGAGCGTCCCATCAATTTAATGAAATGGGTATATTTCTTTGCTGAAGCAGCATCCCGAGCAATATTTCCAATCATTTCAGAATAAGTCTGACACGCTGTATGGAACCCAAAAGAGATCTCCACTAAATCGTTTTTTAGGTCCCCATCAATGGTTTTCGGAACGCCGATCACTTTTGTATGGCACCCTTTTTGAAGGAGATATTCTGCAAGCACAGCAGCGTTAGTATTCGAATCGTCTCCCCCAATAATGACCAACCCATCGAGCTGCAATTTTAGAATCACCCCAAAGGCTTTCTCCAGCTGTTCTTCGGTTTCAATCTTGGTACGCCCCGATCCAATCATATCGAACCCCCCCTGATTCCTGTAATTTGCCAGGAAATCTTCTGCCAAGTCCTGATACTTCCCCTCTACAATCCCTGAAGGACCTCCCAAAAACCCTAAAAGATGGCTTTCAGGGTGGAAAGCTTTAAGAGCGTCAAAAAGTCCTGTGATGACATTGTGGCCTCCTGCGGCTTGCCCTCCAGAAAGGACCACCCCCACTTTAAGGGCTTTTTTGGGAAAACCCTTTCCTTTAATAAGGTGAAGCACTCCCCTTCCAAATGTCTTGGGAAACGTTTTCTCGATTTCAGAGGCATCGGCAACTGAGGAGGTTTTTTCCTTTCCCTCAAACGTGATCTCCCCTAAATTCTCAAGAATCCGAGGAAGTGTTGGCTGATAAGCCATTCTTTTCTTTTGTAGTGGTGTCATAACCCTTCATCCTAGCGAATCACACGAATCGTTGCAAGATTTCATTAAAATAAGACATATAGCTAGATTTACTTAAAATTGGTATGATTTATGCGGATCTTTCTGTTGTCCTTTGACTTCTTAAAATCTCTCCTTGTCAGTATAGACAATGTTTTCGATTTTAAGAAGCCAAAAGCCATCAAAATCTCTCATCTAAATCATTCCAATTTTAAGTAAATCTAGCTATATACCGAAAGATGAAGTACCTGATCTTGTTTCTTTTTCCTCTTTTGTGTTTTTCTCATGAGTTCCCGACCTCTTACACAAAACTTAAACACCGGGAGCATAAGGGTGTTGGATATGATACGGGATATACGAGTTTAGATGTTCACTTCACGTTTACCGAATTTCCCGATTTTTGCCTCTTTGCCAATCCCCGCGGACATGTTTTCAATGATGGACGTTTTGCCTTCAATCTCGGGCTAGGAGCTCGGTATAAATCTCCCAACCAAAGCTGGGTTTTAGGAGGCAATGCTTACTATGACTACCGCTCTGAAACCATCTTCTCCCCTCAGCAACTGGCAGGAGGGCTCGAACTTTTCTATCAAACCCTTGCCTTCCGGTTTAACGGGTACGCTCCAATAGGAGTGGTTAAAAAGACAAAAGGACGTAAAGCTCAAGTCGCTTTAGCTAATTTGCAGGGAGAGGTTGAGAAGCAGTTTGTAGAAACACAAAATGTCGATTTCTTCGCCGCTCTGGGTGTTTATTATCTCACCGGTCGCTCGTTTAAAAACAAAACCTTCGGGAAAGCTTGGGGATCTGACCTCCGCTTAACTGCGCAACTCTGGAAACGGATCGAATGCGTCTTTGAAACCACTTATGACCACATCTACAACTTCACCTTCCAAGGACTCCTCTCCCTCAAAATCCCCCTTGGAGAAGGGAAACCTACACTCCCACCTCCTTTCTACCGCTCTGTCATCAGAAGCGAAATCATCCCCACCCAAACAATAAAAAATTAGGAATGACAATCCTAATATTTCACTAAAAATTGGGAATAACAATCCCAATATTCTTGTAAAAATTTGGATTTCAGATTCAAACGAGACATCAGGTCTCTTTTGGATACATCAAAATATAAAGCGTTGTTCCAGCTAACAATAAAAAGAACCCAATCACGATTCCCAAATGAACAGGTAATTTCCAAATGAAGATATCCTCCACCGTTGTGAAGATGAAAGATAGATAGAGGAATGGAGACAGCAGACGAGCTGTTCCATAACGCGCAGCGGCTGTATAGAGCCATTGAAAACCTGTAGAAAAAACCCCAACTAAAAGAAGCAAAATCACCGATTTGGTATGAAACACTTCATGCATTAAGTGGATCTGAAAAAGTTGAAGAATCCCAGCAACACCCACACCTGTCATAAAG
>JAKQGT010000132.1 GCA_029556005.1 Chlamydiota bacterium
CGGGGACAGGGGATATACAAATTACTTTAATGCAACAGGCCCCTTTTTCTGGAGTGGTGATCGTGACAACACCTCAAAATCTTTCTTTAATCGATGTGCGAAAAGCTGCCCAGATGTGTAGCCAAATGGGGGTCCCTTTGATAGGAGTGATTGAAAATATGAGTTACTTTAGAGATCCTCAAACAGGGAAGCTCCATCCCATATTTGGTGAAGGAGCTGGGGAAAAATTGGCTCGTGAATTTCACATCCCCTTTCTTTCTCAAGTTCCCCTTGACCCTACCTTGCAACAAAAAAAGCATGCTTCAAAAGCCTTTGAAGAAGGGGCTGAAAAAATTTTTCAAGACTTAGAAGATGAGAAGGTGCGTGAAATAAACACCGAAGATCCGTATCATTTTTCGATTAACTGGCTAGATGGAAAGAAAAGTCTTTACCGGCTTAGCGATCTGCAGCGACAGTGCCCCTGCGTAAAATGCTCAAAAAATCGTGAAAATATTAGAGTGCATCCTGAAACGGAGCTTTTGCAGCTGGTGCGAGTAGGGCGTTATGGCCTGCAGTTAACTTTTAATAAAGGATGTTCCGAGGGGATTTACCCCTTTTCACTTCTAAGAGATCTGGATCGATGAAAAAGATTTGTATTGTCCTTCTCCTTATTTTCTTTTGTTGGGGGTGTCATAAAGGGTTGAAGCATTCCGATAGGGAAGCGAATGGAAAAATCCAGGTTCTCTCATCGACGGCGATGATTGATGATTTAGTGGGGATGATTGGAGGGGAAGAAATTGATCATTCAAGCCTGATTCAAGGGAATATCGATCCCCATAGCTATGAGCTTGTAAAAGGGGATGGGGAGAAGATTTCTCAAGCTGATGTAGTTTTTTACAATGGGTTGGGTTTAGAACATGGGGCCAGCGTGAAAAATCAGTTTGAAAAACATCCGCGTGCTGTTGCATTGGGGGATCGTATTTATTCTCAAAAAAAAGAGGCTTTTATCTTTGTTGAGGGGCAAATCGATCCCCATATTTGGATGGATGTAGCCCTATTTTCAGAAATTACCCTCCCCATTGCAGAAGTTCTTGGGGAAATCGATCCCGATCACGCCCCCCTTTTTAGGGAGAGAGCCGTCAGGCTAAAAGAAAAAATGCTTATGAAAGACCAAGAACTCTTTATCCTTATGCAAAAACTTCCTTCTGAGCAGCGGTTTTTGGTCACGAGTCACGATGCTTTCCACTATTTTACAAAGAAATATTTGGCTAATCCCGATGAGGAGAATTGGGAAAAGCGGCTGATTGCTCCTGAAGGACTAGCTCCTGATGGGCAGATGAGCGTTTTGGATATTAAACAGGTTGCAGAGTTTCTCTGTGAACATCAGGTGCATGTGGTATTCCCTGAATCCAATATCAATCAAGACTCTCTCAAAAAAATCGTTGCCATATGTCGTGAAAAGGGGCTCCATGTTAAAATTGCAGCTACTCCTCTTTATGGAGATGCCATGGCTGGAGCCAAATCTCATCTCGAAATGATCGAACATAATGTCCAGACATTGATTCAAAACTTAGACCCGGGGGTAGAGCAAGAAAGTGGCAATAGAAGTTCAACAACTCACAGTCAATTATGAGAAAACCTCTGCTCTTTGGGATCTCCATTTTTCGATTCCCAAAGGGAGATTAGTCGGCATTATTGGTCCCAATGGTGCGGGAAAAAGCACTTTGTTAAAAGCCCTTCTGGGGATTGTAAAACCTCTCACAGGAAAGATTCAGTTATCGGGATCTGTGGCTTATGTTCCCCAAAAGGGGAGTATTGATTGGGACTTCCCGATCACCGTTTTTGATGTTGTTTTGATGGGGCGGTATCGACTGTTAAAAGGGCTCAAGTGGTACCGCAAAGCCGATAAGCAGGCGGCTCTTTCTATTTTGGAAAAGCTTGGCATGCAAGAACTCGCTTCTCGACAAATCAGTGAGCTTTCTGGGGGACAACAACAACGTTTATTTATTGCACGTGCTTTGATGCAAGATGCAGAAATTTACCTCCTTGATGAGCCGTTTGCAGGAGTAGATAAAGTTTCTGAAGGGGTCATAATGAAGATCCTTCAAGAGTTAAAAGAAAAAGGGAAGACGATCCTCGTGGTTCACCATGAACTAAGCAGTGCGGCTCACTACTTTGACTCCGCTCTTCTTCTCAATACCTCTCTGGTGGCTTCTGGAGATATCGATCAAGTCCTCACACCGAAACTTCTCAGTCGGGCTTATGGACAAGATGAGGTCCTTTTTGATGAAGCGTGGCGTCTCTCCAAACAAAAATCTACAGGTTTGGTGTAATGTTACACTTTTTTATCGATCCCATTTATCGCGCCCCTTTTTTAGGTTCTATGTTGATGTGTTTAGCCTCTGCACTCATGGGAACTTATCTACTCGTGAAGCGACGCACTCTATTAGGAGAGTCGCTTTCTCATGCAGCGTATCCTGGAGTGGTTATCAGTGTAATGCTGGGGGCTCTCTTTATCCTTCCTTCCGATGATCGGTTGATTTTAATCGTCCTTGCGGGAGCTTTTCTCTTCTCCTTTTTAGGGATGTTTACGATTGAAAAACTCCATGTACGTTATAAGGTTCATTTAGATGCAGCCATGTGTTT
>JAKQGT010000138.1 GCA_029556005.1 Chlamydiota bacterium
AAACACAACCAGGGGGATCACAAGGCGCATGGTAATGCGGTCATAAATATACCCAATCGGAATTTGAAGAATAAGATAGACATAAAGGGCAAACGTTCCCATCAACCCTAAAGAGTCCGGACTCAGCTTAATCGATTCAAATAATTCTTTCTTAATAAATTGGGGAATAACTCTAAGAATCTCTTCATAGGCAATAAAAAGAACAAGAAGAATAAAAATAAATACCCCATGGATGCGCTCTTCTTGCTTCATGAATCAACCTATTAATTAAAGTATTCCATATACCCTTTTTCTTTTAAGAATAAAAGGGGTAAAATGGCTCCCATGAAAATTGCCGTTGCCCTTTCAGGAGGGGTGGACTCCTCAACAGCTCTTTATCTCCTTAAAAAAGGGGGACACGATGTCTTTGGCCTCTTCATGAAAAACTGGGAGGAAAAAGATGGGGATGGCGCCTGTCTTGCTGAGGAAGATTTTGAAGATGCTCAAAGGGTGTGCCAGATCTTAGATGTCCCCTATTATGGGGTCAACTTTGCCGAGGAGTATTGGGATAACGTCTTTAGCCACTTTTTAAGGGAACTCGAGCTGGGATATACTCCCAACCCCGATATTTTATGTAACCGTGAGATCAAATTCAAAGTCCTCTTTGAAAAAGCGAAAGCACTCGGAGCCGATGCTTTGGCAACAGGACACTATTGTCAAACGAAAAACGGCGCCCTGTTTAAGGGATTAGATCCCAACAAAGACCAAAGTTATTTCCTCTACACAGTCAAAAAACGGGTCCTCAATGAAGTCCTTTTCCCGATTGGACATCTCCAAAAAAACGTTGTGCGAAAAATAGCGGAAGAAGCCCATCTTCCTGTCTTTTCTAAGAAAGATAGTACGGGCATTTGCTTCATCGGAAAACGCAATTTCCGTTCCTTCTTAGAAAAATACATTCCCAACGAAAAGGGGCCGATTGAAACAGTCGAAGGAAAAGAGATCGGAACTCATGATGGCATTTTCTATTACACGATCGGTCAGCGCAAAGGGATGGCTATTGGAGGACCAGGAGAGGCCTGGTTTGTTGCAGGAAAAGATCGGAAACGGAATGCCCTTATTGTCGCACAAGGGGCTAACCATCCAGCCTTATTTGCCCCAGGCTTAATGGCCACAGATCTCTCTTGGGTGGAAGAGCCTCCCTCTTTTCCTCTGCGCTGCCATGCGAAGGTACGTTACCGCCAAATGGAACAGCCCTGTGTGGTGCAACAAGAGGGAGAGCAATTACGTGTCTACTTTGATCACCCTCAACGGGCAATCACCCCGAGGCAATCGGTCGTCTTCTACCAAGGAGCGCGCTGCCTTGGAGGAGCCATCATTTCGCAAGCGCTTTCAAATCGCGATGATTAAATACGAGAGCATAAAGGGCGAGAACTCCTACAAATAGACATCCTGGGATGATAAATAAGAGAAGTTTACTACTTAAAACCTGTCTCAAAACGGGCTCTACGCTAAACGTGATGAAGCTTGCCACAAGGGCTG
>JAKQGT010000148.1 GCA_029556005.1 Chlamydiota bacterium
TATGGAAACCGCCAAACACCCTATAATTTTATGCAATATTTTGAGCTTTATCAGGCTCTTCCTAAGAAATTACAGGGGATCATCGACGAAATGCCGCGCCAGGCGATCTATAGCCTTTCAAGCCGCTCCGTTCCCCATGAAAAAAAAGAGGCCTTTATCCAAAATTATCAAGGGGAAACAAAGACAGAACTGTTAGAAAAACTGCGTAAAGCCTTTCCCCTAGCCAAACAAGATAAACGGAATCCCAATAAAGCTAAAAATGCCCAGGAACATTTAATGCGCGCATTAAAAGCTATACAAGATGATCTTTTTAGCCCGACTGAAGATGAGAAAAGTGAGCTAAAAAAGATTATCCATGAGATCCAATCTCGATTATGAATTATGAGACCCCATTAAATACACGCTATGCAAGTGCTGAAATGAAGGAGATTTTTTCTCCCCATTTTAAATACAAAACATGGCGAAAACTTTGGGTAGCTCTAGCAGAAGGAGAAAAAGATCTCGGCATCAACATTACAGATGAACAAATCGCAGAGCTAAAAGCGAAACAACACTCCATTGATTTTGAAAAAGTCCGCGCTTTTGAACGTGAAACCCGTCATGAAGTCATGGCACACATTCATGCTTATGGAGAAGATTGTCCCGATGCAAAAGGGATCATTCACCTGGGAGCCACCTCTTCATATGTCATGGATAATGGAGACCTTATGCAGCTTAAAACAGGTCTCAAAGTCCTCAAGGGAAAACTCATTCTCCTCATTGAAAAACTCAATCATTTAGCTCTTCAAGAAGCCGAAACCCCTTGTTTAGGCTATACTCACTTTCAACCGGCACAAGCAACAACCTTTGGAAAACGGATTTGTCTCTATCTCCAAGACTTTTTAACTGATTTTAAGGATCTTCTCTATCTCATGGAAGATTTTCCCTTTCTGGGTGTAAAAGGGGCTATCGGAACCCAAAGCTCATTTTTAACTCTTTTTGAAGGAGACCATGAAAAAGTACTGGCTCTAGACAATCACGTGACAACAAAGATGGGTTTTACAAAGTCCTTTACGATTGCTAGTCAAACCTTTCCCCGCAAACAAGAACTTCGCATCCTCTCTTGCCTCGCTAGCATCGCCTCAAGTGCCCATAAATATGCGACAGACCTGCGTCTCCTCTCTCATTTGGGGGAGATCGAAGAGCCTTTTGGTCAAAAACAAGTCGGTTCTTCCGCGATGCCCTATAAACGTAATCCCATCTTCTCTGAGCGTATTTGCGGTCTTTCCCGCTTTATCATGAATCTCTGGCATAATAGTGCTGATAACGCCTCTTTGCAGTGGCTAGAACGCTCTCTTGATGACTCTTCCAACCGCCGCCTTACCATTCCTGAAGCTTTTCTTGCTACGGATAGTATTCTCAACCTTCTGTATTCGATCACCGATGGGCTAAAAATCTACCCTAAACTCATGGAGACTCATCTTTTAGAACACCTTCCCTACCTCTCTACTGAAGTCCTATTAACAGCAGCAGCATTGCAAGGAAAAGATCGCCAAAAGACCCATGAACAGCTCAGAGTTTTAACCTTTGAAGCAGCCAAACAAAAGAAAGAAACAGGAAAAGCTCCCGACTTACTCAAAACCCTTCTCGATGCTTTAGGATTTTCAGAAAAAGCCCTTTCTGATGAGCTCAAACCCGAAAAATTAACCGGACGTTCTAAAGAGCAGGTCATCGCATTCCTCAAACTCGAAGTGGAGCCTATCTTAGAGAAACATCTCACTTTAGAAACCACAATTCCCACAATAGAATTCTAATGTATCCTACAATCATTTCCTATTACACCCAAGATACCGCTTATGAAATAGAGGTAAAGCGCCTCATCGCCTCTTGCGAAAAATTTAAACTCCCCTATTCAATTGATCCTATTCCCAACTTAGGAACATGGGAGCGGAACTGTTGCTACAAACCTAAATACATTCTCCAAAAATTGAGCGATCTCAAAAAGCCAGTTCTTTGGATTGACGCCGATGCAGAGTTTGTTCAAAAACCTACTCTGTTTGAAGATTTTTCCCCCGATATTGCCCTCCGCATTGTCGAAACTGTTCCCGACACCCACCCTTCAAAAATGATTTCCGGTACGATTTATCTCAACCCTACTGCAGCCGCTTTTGAAATTTTACAAGCTTGGGACATTGAGTGTGACTATCTTCTCCAAACAGAACCCCATGTTTGGGATCAGATCGCTCTTAGAAACGTCCTTCTCACTAGTCAAGCAAACATCTATGGTCTACCCAAATCCTACTATATGGTCTACGATAAAAGAGAAGAGGGAGAAGAAGCTTTTATTCTCCACTATCAAGCTTCTCGGACAGAAAAAAAAGTGATCAATCAGGAAGTGATTCCTTTCTGGGTTCAATAATACTATTCGCGTTTTTTACGAATGGTATAAGATCTCCCCACTTCGCTTTTTTGTGTTTTGTTGAGGCGAGTTGGATCAACCCCTCTTTTGTACAAAGATCCAAAATGACATGCCCTTTCCTTTTAAGAGGATGGCGTACAACACGCATTCCTTCAGGAGAAAACGGTTTTTTGGAAGCAACAAGGTAGGAAAACTTCTCATCTTCAAACCCGAGACTCCCTTTTTTGATCCGACGATGAAGAGAGGTGCGGGGAAGACGTACCGAAAAATGACACCAATTATCTCCTTCCATTGGGCAAGTATTGTGGTGAGGGCAAGGAGCTAAAAGAGACATCCCTAGGTCTAAAAGTTGCGTGCGCACTTTGCGAATCCGCTCAAACCCTTCAGGGGTTCCTGGTTCAATAACAGTAATGAGATTCTCTGTTTGGTGGTAAGCTTGACAGATGACTTGAGAGAGCTTTGAAGGAGGAACTTCATTTAGGGAATAGGAAAAAAGAATCATCTCTGCCCGGTCTTTGATCTCTAAAAAGCTTTCCGTTTTCCAAGTGACTGCGGCATCAGGAGAAAGTTTTTTTCCTAGCTTTACAAATTCTGGATCTTTTTCAATCAACGTGAGTTGATGACCAGGAAGGGCCCAGATAGCTGTTCCTGGACCAGCACCACAATCGAGGACTGTTTGAGGAACCTCGAACTCTTGAAAAACGCGGCAAAGTGCGGCGTATGTTGCTGGCATACGAACACATAGATAGACTAAACGGTGAAGGTCAGTTTGATGACTTTTTAACGTCTGATAACGTGTTGTAAGCTCTTCTGTTGCACGCGCAAGGTCTTTTTCACTCACCCCCTCACATAATCTAGAAACCGCTTCTTCAAGAGGACTCATTTTGAGATCAGTTTTGTTTTAAGTAAAAGGGCAGCAGCAATCAGAACAGAAAGGCTAGAAAACACAAAGGGAACCATCGAATGAGCATGAAGAAACACACCCCCTAATAACGAAGCCAACAGCATGGTGAGCGAAAGCATCGACTGACTTAGCCCCATGACCTTCCCTTGAATTTGTGAAGGGGCAGCATTAGAGATCGCCCCTGTACAAAGGGGCCAAATAAGGCCAGAAAGAATCGTACACCCTCCAATGATATAAAGAAACGTATGGAGATGATGTGGATAGGGAACAAAAACAACCATTGCAGCAAAGAAAACAAAGGATCCCAGTAAAATCCCTTTTGAAGAGAGGGTGCGATTCAAAATGCGATGAAGAACTCCTGTTCCAAAAATCCAACAAACGCCCAAAATTGCGCAAATATCTCCAATTCGAGAATTACTTAAGTGAAAATTTTGAACAACAAACGCAGGAACAAAAAGAAAAATGATATTCCAAGAAAACAAGTAGAAAAAATAAATAAGATAGAGGGGACGAATGGTTTCTGTTTTAAGTGCCATTTGAATGTTGTGAATTCCTTTAATAAAATCAAAGGGGGTTGTCGATTTTCTTTCTAAAGTTTCAGCAAAAGCAAACAGAATAAAGAGAACATTGGCAATTCCTAAAATCCCCCCAATGAGCATGGGAAACGCTGCAGAAAAAAGAGGATTGATTGTGGGGTCAGAAAGCTTTCCTCCCACAAAAGGACCTAAAATAAATGTAAAACCCGCAATAGCCGATCCGTAACTAAAGTAACGCTCTTTTTTTCGTGGTCCAGGACTCAAATCAGAAAGAGTCGAAAGACAAATAGAAAGATTTCCCGCTCCAATTCCCATGATTAAACGGGAGATAAAAATCCCGATCAACGTGTGATGATGAATGCTCCACGCACTCATTAAATATCCGATAAAAGTTAAAAATGTCGTTAAAAGAAGGGCCCGTTTCCTTCCATGGTGATCGGCATATTCTCCCAATATCGGAGAAAAAATGAACTGCATTAAAGGGTAAATCCCTAAGAAAATTCCTAGCATTGTGGTCTTGTAGGACATGGGGATATCAGGTCCAAATAGCTTTTGAGAAGAATTGAGAAAAAGAGGGGCAAAAATAGGAAAGACAATGGTGGCTCCTAAATTGTCCACAGCAAAAGTAAAAAATACTGAGAACAGAGAGGTCTTTTGTTTAACAGCGTCTTTATTCATTCAAATCCCAGTTTATCGGGTCTTTCCCCCATTTTTTTAGTAAGGCATTGGTTTGGGAAAAATGACGACACCCCAAGAAATTCGAAGCAGAATAGGGTGAAGGGTGAGCAGAAGTCAAAATAGCATGAGGATGATCCATCAGGTTTAAGATGTTTTCACATTTTTCCTTTGCAGATTTTCCCCATAAAATAAAAACAAGAGGATCTTTTCTTAAACAAAGAGAGCGGATCACACTATCGGTAAATGTCTCCCATCCTTGCCCATAATGGGATTTGGGCTCTCCACTACGGACAGTCAGGGTTGCGTTGAGCATCAATACGCCTTCCTTCGTCCATTTTTCTAAGCAACCATGGGGTGGAGGAGAGATTCCTAAATCATCTTCCAGCTCTTTGTAGATATTCTTTAGAGAAGGGGGGATGGGGATCCCTTTTTGAACACTAAAGCAGAGTCCATGAGCTTGATTCACTCCATGATAGGGATCTTGTCCCATAATCACCACTTTTACTTTATCATAAGGGGTGTGACGGAAAGCATTAAAAACAAGCTCTTCTGGAGGAAAAATGATTCCCCCTTTTTCCTTTTCAGATTCTAAAAATTTTTTAAGCTCAAGAATATAAGGTTTTCGAATTTCTTCTTTAAGAACTTCAAACCAGCTTTTCTCAATCATCATTGTCATCGCTTAGCCCCTATAATCGTACAAAACTACCATGAAAAAAAGTTTCCTACAAGGTTCTCGATTGACAGAAACCTTTCCCCTCATTACGCTTTTCCTTCCATCTGGGTGTAGCGCAGCTTGGCCAGCGCACTTGCATGGGGTGCAAGGGGTCGGAGGTTCGAATCCTCTCACCCAGATTCTTTTTTGTGGAAAAAGTTGTTTATGGAGTGTCAAATCCGTGTTGATAAAATGTTAACGGAGGGGTTTTTTAACAATCATCTACAATTTTTAGAGTCTATCAACGCATTATGAACACACCTTTCCCTCTATGAAAAAGAGGGGTTATCAACAAATCCACAGCGGAAGAAGATGAAGAAAATTACTAAGATCTATTATTCTTTTTTCTCTTTACTCATGTGGTATTTTGCATGTTTTTGCCAGACCTATTTTTCGACTTGAACACTTTTTTTCATCAAGATCTCCTTTTAAACAAGGAACCTATTTGGGAAACACTGAAAAATTTAAAAAAATATTTTAACTTTCTCTCTCTTGGTAAAATCGATTGCAAAATCCCCTCATCAGTAACGTTAATTAATCCTCAAGAAATTTCTATTGGAAAAGGGACGGTTGTTGAACCAGGTGCTTACCTTGAAGGGCCCTGTTTTATTGGAGAAAATTGTCAAGTGCGGCAGGGAGCTTATGTGCGTCCTTTTGTCCTTACGGGAAATCATTGTGTTTTAGGGCATGCCTCGGAACTAAAACATTCCATTTTACTTGATCATGCGGCGGCTCCCCATTTTAATTATGTGGGAGACTCTATTTTGGGAAATCATGTTAATTTGGGTGCGGGAGTCATTTGTGCAAACTTTCGACTCGATCATGGAGAGGTCAAAGTAGAGGTGGAGGGAAAACGCTTTGATACAGGGATGAATAAGTTGGGAGCGATTATTGGAGATCACTCTCAATTAGGGTGCAATAGTGTGACTAATCCGGGAGTGTTATTACGCAAAAAAACATTTTCAAGACCCTGCACTTCGATACAAAATTCAAATCTTAGGTTTATTCATGATAATCAAAAACCTCCTCAAGCCCAACACCTCTCTTCTTAAGCCTTTAAAAGAGACGTTTGAATGCTTTTTAAAAGAGAGTATTACTCAATTGGGGGATCAGAATAAACTGCGCGATGCTTGTGAGTATGCGCTCTTGAATGGGGGGAAAAGAATACGCCCACTCATCGTGATGATGACTGCTCAAGCTTTAGATCATCAGTTAACAGTTCTCGAAGCCGCTATTTCAGTGGAGTATTTTCATACAGCTTCTCTCATTGCAGATGATCTTCCTTGTATGGATAATGATGATTATCGGAGAAGTAAACCAGCTTTACACAAAATTTATGGAGAAACGGTCGCCCTCCTTGCCAGCTATGCGTTGATATCAGCAGGATATGAAAAGATTTTTCAAAGTGTTCTTGTTTTATCGAAACAAAAAAAACCTTTTTGTGAACGAGCCAATGAGACGTGTGTCATTGCACTAGATAGCGCGACACGCTGCGCTGGAATTTCAGGTGCAACGGGTGGGCAATTTAAAGATCTATTCCCCAAAGACAACTCTTTAGAAGAAATTTTAGATGTGATCTATAAAAAAACAGTGACTCTTTTTGAGATTGCTTTTGTTTTTGGGTGGGTTTTTGGAGGAGGGGACTTGAGTGTTGTAGATCGGGTGCGTGATATGGCTTATCATTTAGGAATGGCTTTTCAGATTGCTGACGATTTGCAAGATTTAGAGCAGGATGAAAGGGATTCCCTCAACATCGCTCACTCTATTGGAAAAGAGGGCGCTTTAATCCGTTTTGAAGATGAAATTGAAAGCTTTACTCAGAAGCTAAAAAAACTCGGGCTAATGACACCCGAGTTTGAGCAAACGATAGAATTACTTGTTTATTATGCTAAAGCAGGTTCTTGAGGTATCGGTTGGACTTTTTCCATGATGAGCGTTTCAATCTCTTCCGCAAGCTCAAGGTTGTTTTTAAGTTCTTCTCGTGTGGCTTCTTTTCCCTGACCGAGTCTTTTCTCGCCAAAGCTATACCAAGTCCCTTTTTTATCAATCACACCCATTTCAACCCCTAAGTCAATGAGAGAACCCATCCGAGAGATTCCTTCATTGAAGAGGATATCGAATTCTGCAACACGGAAAGGGGGAGCCATTTTGTTTTTGACAACTTTAACTTTCACACGGTTTCCGATATCATTGTTATCAGCCCCTTTAATTCCTGCAATCCGTCGAATGTCCAAGCGGATAGAAGAATAAAACTTCAGAGCTCGTCCCCCAGAAGTAGTTTCTGGGTTTCCAAACATCACCCCTACTTTTTCTCGGATTTGGTTGATAAAAATGGCGCAGGTATTACTTTTGGAAAGGGTTGAGGTCAGTTTACGTAGGGCTTGAGACATGAGTCTTGCTTGGAGTCCTACATGTGAGTCTCCAATTTCCCCTTCAAGCTCTGATTTGGGAACTAAAGCAGCAACAGAATCAATCACAATCACATCAACTGCGTTAGATCGGGCAAGCATTTCCGCAATGTTGAGAGCATCTTCTCCGCAATCGGGTTGAGAGATCATGAGGTCGTTTAGATTTACACCAATTTTTGAAGCATAAGCAGGGTCTAAAGCGTGTTCTGCATCGATATAAGCAGCAACCCCCCCATTTTTTTGACAATTGGCAACAATATGGGTTGCTAGGGTCGATTTTCCTGAAGATTCAGGACCATAAATTTCTACGACACGGCCACGAGGAACGCCCCCAATACCGAGAGCTAGATCAAGAGAAATCGCCCCTGTTTTGATCGTTTGGATGGAGCGTTTTGCACTATGCGCTCCAAGAGACATAATGGAACCTTCCCCAAATTGTTTTTCAATATGCGCAATGGCAAGTTCTAAAGCTTTTTTCTTAGCTGCATGATTCGAATCTGACATAAATACTACCTTTCTTTTCTATGAACAGGATGGATCCAGTATACAACGAATCTTATTTTGTGAGTAAGGAGAGTTTCTACAAAATTTTCATGACAGAAAGCAATTTTTTCTGCTAATGAGGAATTGGTAGCTTGAGGAGATCATATGGCCTATCTTGCGGGAGATATTGGGGGGACAAAAACACACCTTTCACTTGTTGTTGAAGAAAAAGGGAAAATGGTGCGTGTGAAGGATCAAAAATATCCCAGTCAGAAATATCTCAACTTACGTCAAATCGTGAAGGAATTTCTAAAAGGGGAAAGTCATGAGATTTCTAAAGCTTGTTTTGGGATTGCAGGTCCCGTAAAAAAAAGAAAGAGTCAGGCAACAAATCTTCCCTGGCTTTTAGATTGCGATGTCCTTGAAAAGGAACTCCACATTGAAAAGGTCTCTTTGATCAACGATTTAGAGGCTAATGCCTACGGACTGAATATGCTCAGTGAAGAAGAATATTATGTGCTAAATGCGGGAGATCCCGATGCCAAAGGAAACCAAGCGATGATTTCTGCCGGAACGGGGCTCGGAGAAGCGGGCATTTTTTTTGATGGAAAAAGACATACCCCTTTTGCATGTGAAGGGGGACATGTTGATTTTGCTCCTCGTAATGCTTTGGAGGATGAACTCCTTAGATATTTGAGGAAAAAATTTGGGCATGTTTCTTATGAAAGAATTTTATCAGGCCCCGGGCTTTATAACGTTTATCAGTTTGTTGTAGAGACAAAAAAGGAGAGTGAAGATCTAGAGATTTTGAAAGAGATTCAATCGGGAGATTCCCCACGACTCATCTCAGAAAAAGGGGAGAGTGGACGCTCCAAAGCTTGTGTGCGCACTTTGGCGATTTTTATTTCGATCTATGGTTCTGAAGCCGGCAATACAGCACTAAAAATGTTAGCATTAGGGGGGGTTTTCATAGGGGGGGGTATCGCTCCTAAGATACTCGGGGCGATTAAGCGGGGAGATTTTCTCTCTTCATTTCAGGGAAAAGGGCGTTTTTCGGAGTTGTTAGGGGGCATTCCGATTCGAGTGGTATTGAACGATAATACCGCTTTACTAGGATCAACTTACTATGCAAAACATGTGATGTAAAAGGGTGGTGAAAACGTGTGGAAAATTGGAGGACTATTAACCCTTTGTTGTCTCCCCTTGTTGGGAACGCTTAGTGATAGAGTCGAAGAACTAGAAGCTCAGATGAAAGAGGTGGGGAAACTCAATGCGAAAGGGAAATTTGGAGCGGAGATGCGAGCAGCGCAACCTGAGGTAAAAAAGGGGCGCTTTTTTGTCACGGGGGAGATTCTCTATTGGGATACAAAGCTCGGAGGAACCGATTATGTCTTGACTGTTGCGGAGCCTAAAAGTACTCCAGCTCCTCCCATTAAAGGTTCGATCAAATCGAATAGTTTTGGTTGGGACTTTGGGGGGAGGTTTGGTTTAGGAATGAACTTGCCGCACGATGGATGGGATCTCTACTTAAACTTTACCTACTATGAAAATCATGATACCGACGCGTGCTTTAAAAACCCTCCGAATATCCTTCTTTCAGAAGTCGGGTTTTTTGGAGGGATTTATCAGCAGGCTAAGTCAACGTTCGACTTAACGTACCTCAACTTAGATTTAGAAATGGGGCGAGAGTTTTTTATCAGTAAGCGCTTAAGTTTAAAAATGCATTGGGGGTTAAAAGGAACACGCCTTTTACAAGAACACAAAGTGAAGTCTATTTTTAGCCCGTTTCAACCCGATCAGATTTTTGGAGAGTTCTATAGGGTTTACAATCGATGTGATTTTAATGGAATAGGTCCGCGGGTCGGATTTCAAGGGAATTGGTTTTTGGGTTATGGCTTTCGTTTGATGCATGAGATGGCAGCTTCCTTGCTTTACTGTTATTTTGATGTAGTAGAGAAAGAAAAGACCTCACCTAACACTAGTACCCAAGACGTGGATATCCGATTAAAGGGAAAAATGGGGCGTTTTATCCCTTTTGCCCAAATGTTTTTAGGCTTAGGATGGGGAGATTACTTTAACGACGAAAAATTCTACCTGACCCTTAAGGTGGGCTATGAAGTGCTCTATTTTTGGAGAGAAAATCAATGTTTAGAAGCTGATGATTGGAATTTCTCTCCTTTACTCAATGTAAGACTCAACTATAAAAGATTTGCTGAAGACTTAAGCTTTTATGGAATCACTTTTCGTATGCGCCTAGACTTTTAAGAAATGGCCACGTTAAACTTTCTCCATGAGATGGAGAGTGTGGCTTATTTTATTTATCTTTCCCCTTTTTTCAGGAGAACTCGAAGAGCGGGTGACTGCTTTAGAAGCTCAGATGGGAGAAGTAGGAGAAGAAACTTCGGAAGGAACTTTTGGGGCTAGTTTTGCTCCTGAGACTTTTCAAAAGGGGTGGATTGGTCTCTTTTTTTCTGGAGAGGCCCTTTTTTGGCATGTCAAAGTGGGGGGGAGTGAATATGCCTATTCCCTGGCACAAAAAGCTCTTGATCTTCCTCAGAGCGGGGAAGTTGAAAGCCAGAGTTTTGATTGGGGTGTTGGCTATCGATTCGGAGTGGGAGTACGTCTCCCTATTTTAGGATGGAACCTAGCAGGGATCTATACCCATTTTGGGAAGGAAGATAGAGAGGCTAATGCAAGTGACTGTTATGTCAATTTGAAAAGCCGCTTTACATCTCCAACAGATTCGATTCAATCCCGTTATAAGATCGACTATGATTGCATCGATTTAGAACTGAGAAGCAGTTCTTTTTTGAGTCGATTTTTTGGGATAGAAACGTTTTGGGGGCTCAGAAATGCCTGGATTGACCAGCTGCAGGGTATCTATTATTCTGAGCTGCAGGTAAAAGATCGGTGTCGTTTTCAAGGAATGGGTCCCCGTTTGGGAGGGCGCCTCCAGTGGCATCTCCTTTATGGGGCTAGCTTTTTAGCCGCTGTCGCAGGATCTCTTCTCTATGGGGATTTCGAAGTCAAACATAGAGAAAATCTTGTGAATTTGAAGGGAAACTCCCATCTTTTCTCGGCGAACGTTAGCTTTTTAATCGGGTTAGGATGGGACGTTTATGGAAACTGGTATCATTGGGGGGTGACTTTGGGGTATGAAGCGGAGTATTATTTTCGACAAAACCGGATGATAGAGGTTGAAGGGTTAAAAAGGGTTCAAATCGTTAGAAATGTTGATGATCTCACCTTCTATGGTGTCACGATAAAAGCATTGCTGGAGTTTTGAACTAGAACCACTCATCAAGTTGAAATCCCTTACAGTATACTTAACCAAAGAGTCTACGACGAAATTTAACTGTTTTTTACCAGGAGAGCGTTTTCATAAAAATCAGAGACTCTAGAAAAAACAATTCTTATATCCCCTTCTAAATCGCATTGCTTTGCCAAAACTTCAAAAGTGTTTACCCATTCTTGCGGTGGTTGATGGAGTGTATCTGGCAATTCGTGAGTCCCTCTACGCATA
>JAKQGT010000152.1 GCA_029556005.1 Chlamydiota bacterium
GAGGATCCCAGTTTTCGCAGATATTTTTGATGCTATCTGTCCAGGCAGTTCTTTGTTGTACAAACTCTGTAATACCTAAGGCAGGAATCATCGTATCTGTACCGAGTTGTCCTTGGATGAGTTTAGGTCCGAATCCCACGACCATTCCCACAATACTGGACCATTGCTGGATCTTATCACTGTTTTTTGCAGCGGTGTCGTGATGGTCAGAGACTTCATGACTAATCCGCTCCCAGTGTTTTTTCATGACGCGGGTTTCTTCTTTAGAATTTTTGGCTACATCTTGCATGGTTTTGCGTGCCACAGACATGGTGGCAAAAATGGCAAGAATGGGGTTTTGATAGCGGCGCTGTTCCATCCCTTTTTTGGAGGGAGGCGCTGGGGCCCACTGATGTGCTTCAACTTCTTGAGCACCGTTTGCTTCGTTTGCAAGAAGTGCTGACGAAATGGCATGAGGGTTACCCTCTTCTTCCACTTTTTTGGTAGTTTTAGTATCAATGAGAGCCAACTCTTTATAGCTATCGGCTTCTATAGGATTTCCACCGCTAACTGCTACTGCGTCGGTCATCATTTCCTCCTATGATTTATGATTTTGATCCGAGTAGGATGCGGGAGATCACCTCACCTTTCATCCGTATTTGTTCTGATGCTGCTTTACTAAGCTCAATCAAGTCTTCCATCTTAAAAGACCCGACCGTTTTCTGGATGTCATCCCGGTTTTTGAGTCTGTCAATGTTTAGCTCATTGTTATCGCGTTCCATCAGATTTCTTGTTTTTTGAGAGCCCAAGTGGACGTAGTTCATAAACGTGTGAGATAAGTTAAGGGCTGTCTCATTAATGGCTCCTAAAGTCTTGGCTAAGTCTCCAAAATGGGCAAAACCCTGCCTCATTCCGAGCCCTGTTAAGCAAGCGCCACTTAGCGCTAAAGCCCCCACATAGGTGCTGTTATAATTCATTTGTTTCAAGGCGAAAGATCCCATGGATAAAAGACTTCCAATGATCATCTGTGCACCGGGCTGGTAGGCCCCTGCAGCCATCAATCCTGCCCCTCCAATGATTCCTGCTGAAATGAGGAGGAATTCTGTGAGGTTAAACAGGTACGACCAGGTTTCTTCTTTCTTAGAGTTTTCGTGAACCTCATCGATTTTCTTGAAGAACTCTTCATTGATGTGATTCCGTTTTTTAACATGGGTTTCTAAGATCTGTTGGGTATTTTCGTGCCCCAAAGCGCGTGTTTCATAGATATCATCGACAACACGTGCCCATACCGCACCTAACATGTTCACTGTCCCTTGGAACATTTTAGAAAGCTCAGATTGGGGCGGGGGAGCGATAGGTGGGCTCCGGTGGGCACCGATTAAAGGTTTGTTCTCAACTTGTGAGATAGTAGCCTTAGGAATATCCATAGGCTCTGGATCAGGTAAGGGGAGGACAGGCTTCGCAACCTCTTGAGGAGGACTTTGAAGCTTGGCTTGGGGTTGCATGAAAAAAGAGCGATCAAAGTCTACAGGTTCCGTCTCTGTTGGGAGGGTCTGTAGAGGCAATATGTCAGGAAGGAGCTCTTTTGACTTTTGTTTTGGACGAAAATCGTCCAAAAAGGGGTCTTGTTGCTCTAACTGTCTAAGATCGACAATCTGTCGACTGAGAGGATCCCTTTTTTCCCCGATCTCATGAGGGAGATAAAAAGGACGATCCAAACTAATGGATCCACCGTCCGCCATGGGTTATGCTCCTTGCTCTTCTTCTTTTTTCCAAGAAGATTCTAGGGTTTCCACTTTTTCTCGAAGCTCTCGGTGCTCAGCTGTCAAGCGCGACTTAGTAGCGCGCACCGCTTTGAGCCCTTCTGAATAGTCTTCGAGGGCAAGATAACACTCTGCAGCATGGTAATGGGGGGTTGGATCGGCTCCATCGATAAGAGCTGCCATTCCCCATGCTTTGAGGGCATCGGTATAGCTTTTTTCCATTTGCCAACAAGCACCCAAGCCTAGCCAGTATTTTTTGGTCAGAGGCTTGCAGGAGGCAAGTTGTTGGAAAATCCTCTTTGCCTGCTCATAATCGCCACCCTGATACAGGGTATAAGCGAGAGTATAGAGGACACGGAGGTCATCATTGGAGTAGTTCTTATTGATAGGCTGATCGTTTTCCATCAAGCCAGCAACTTCTCCAAGAGCTTTTTTAACTTTTTCTTGTTCTTCAAAACTCAGCATTAACGCATCCCCGATCTTTCTGCAATTCTTTCCATAAATCGACGTTGTCCATCGTCTGCTTTGCGGAGAATATCTGTGATCGTGATAAATAATTGTCCGATTAAAAACAGTTGGTTCGTGATATCTTTCACTTCATCGGTGTGACTTTCTGCGATATCTTCCACTTTTCTTAGGATCTTTTCTAGGTCAGCTTTAGACATTTGGGCTAAATCCCCAGAATAAAGCTCAGGAATATTCAGAGCTTCTGCATCCTCACCTAGATGAGCTGCTCCAGCTTCCATAAATTTTTGATAGATATCACGCAGTTGATTGAACTTTTCAACGTGCTCACTCAGGTCGCAAGGCCATTCTTGATCGGGATCATGGACTTTTTTGGAGAATTCACCTTTTAGATTTTGAATGACATGACGGAGCTCATAGTTGATTTGGGCAATAGTCTTAGCATGGTTTTGCAGATCATTACTGTGTTTTTGATCTACTTTGCATTGGAGCATAGCGCCAATAGGACCACTTAAAGCTGGCATAGAAATAACCTCTCAAAATTTATTTTATAACATTTTCGAACCAATCTCTAAAAAGAAACTAATTCTACAGGCCATGCATTTATTATGTGATTTTATTAAGCACGGTGTCTGCCTGCACTTAAGAATATAACGATTTTAGTATTTACTTTCCAAGTAAATTAAAAACTTACTCAATTAAAAAAATGTCTTACTTAAATATTTCTTGAGGAAGACGTGTAAAATATTGATTATTAATACCCTAAATTTTCCTTTATAAAAAAGTTTTTTTGTTTGATAGTGGACTGAAATTGGAGTTTTCTATGGTTGTTCAAGAGCGTTTGAAAAGTTATGAAATATTTGAAAGGTCAAAGGAAGTGATTGCTGGGGGAGTGAATTCTCCTGTCCGCGCTTTTATTGGCTTAGGGATTGATCCGTTGATTGTCTCTAAGGGAGAGGGGGAGAGAATTACCGATGTTGACGGGCGGGAGTTTATCGATTACTGCATGAGTTGGGGAGCTCTTCTTCATGGGCATGCCGATCCGGAAGTGGTTGCAAAAGTTTGTGCGCGTGTAAAAGAGGGGAGCTCTTTTGGAATCGCAACCGAAGTAGAGGAGAAATTAGCGCGGAAACTC
This sequence comes from Chlamydiota bacterium, assembly GCA_029556005.1. Taxonomy (GTDB): domain Bacteria; phylum Chlamydiota; class Chlamydiia; order Chlamydiales; family Simkaniaceae; genus JAAKFF01. The sequence continues at coordinate 3,343 of JAKQGT010000152.1, forward strand.
ATCACAGCTTATCCTTCCATAGATCGGGTCCGTTTTGTTTCTTCAGGAACGGAAGCAGCGATGTCAGCTGCCCGCTTAGCTAGGGGGTATACGGGGCGCCCGATGATTATCAAATTTAATGGAAACTATCATGGACATTCCGATACTTTTCTGATCCAGGCGGGATCGGGTGTGAGTCAGGTTAGCAATGTCTCCAGTTCAGAAGGCGTCCCTCAGGATATTGTGAAAAACACCCTTTCTCTTCCCTATAATGATGGGGAAGCGCTGAAGAAGGTGATGCGAGATCCCTTTTACTCCCGATTTATTGCAGCTGTTATCTTAGAACCTGTAGCCGCTAATATGGGGGTTGTCCCTGCAACGCAAGCCTTTTTAGAAACCTTAAGAGAGGAGACAAAGCGCACTGGAGCCCTCCTGATTTTTGATGAGGTGATTTCCGGATTTCGTGTGGGATATGGGGGAGCGCGCGCCCTCTATGAGATCGATCCTGATTTAGCCTGCTTTGGAAAGATTATTGGAGGAGGATTTCCTGCAGCTGCTTTTGGGGGGAAGGGGAAGATCATGGATAAGCTAGCCCCTTTAGGGGGAGTTTATCAAGCGGGGACGTTATCGGGAAATCCCGTTGCGATGGAAGCGGGCCTCAAGACTTTAGAAAAAGCGGAGACAGCGGGATTTTATGAAGAGCTCAGGAGAAAAACACAAATCATTACTGAGCCTGTCAAACGGGCTCTGATCGAAAAGGGGCTTTCTGCTTGTGTGCAAAGTGTTGGAGGGATGTTCACCCTTTTTTGGGGTCCTACGAGTGTTTCTTCTTTTGAAGATTTAAAGAAGCTGGACAAAGAGGTGTTCAAGAGGTATTTTCGTTTTATGCTTGAACATGGGGTTTATCTCTCCCCGTCTCCCTATGAAGCGTGCTTTATTTCTTCTGCACACAAAGAGGAAAGCTTAAGTAGAACCCGAGATTTGATTTTGGAATTCATTAAACAATGTTAAAACGTCTATTATTGTTACTTCTTTTTATCGGGATCCCTCTTTATGGTGAGACGACTTATTTGTCTCTCCGTGGCTATTTAAGTCATGATTTGCTCACGGCTGCAAGAGGGGAGTTAGAGAAGGCTAAAGGGGGAACAGGAGGGGAAATCATCATTCAAGTGAATTCCTCTTCAGGCGATCTCTATGAGGTTTTAAGATTGTCTCAAGAAATTTACAATCTCAAGATGCGTAGTGATAAATTTGTGATCGTTTACATTGAAGGGAAGGCGGTAGGGCCCGCTGCGATTTTACCTTTTTTAGCGAGTAAGTTAATGATCACCCCCTTAGCATCATGGGGAGATATTCCCTATGGTTCGGAGAATCAAATGAGCGAGAGCAGTTTGCAAAGTGCTGTGAAATCCCTCATTAATCCCAGCTCGAGTCGTGCCAACACCTTAATGACCCTTGTAAGCGCGATGACAGACCCTCATTACAAGCTGGTTTATGGGGGAAATGAAGCAAGGGTGGAGAAAGAGGCGAAGCTCGGTTTTGACCCCCTCATTTTGAATCGTAAAGGGATGGAATCCTTAGGGCTTGTCGATCATGTTTTAACCGATGCAGAATTTCAGGCTAACTACGTTCCCGAAGCGCAACGTGTTCCTCAAATCGCTCAAGTCCTTACCTTGCGGGAACTCGATCAAAACTTTGAAAAATATATCCCCTATAGCAAAACAGAGACCAACTTGATCGGATATATCCCTATCGGTAATGACCGCTCGATCGATCAGTCGACATTTATTTATGTGAAGTTTGCCCTAGAGTATTTCGTTGAGAAAAAAGTCCGTTTTGTTTTGCTCGACTTAAACACTCCAGGTGGTGAGGTTTTAGCGGCTCTTAAAATTGTAGATTTACTCCAAAAACTCGACGTTCAACACCACATTCCTGTCATTGCTTTTCTCAATGATTGGGCTGTTTCTGCTGGGGCGATGCTAGCCTATGCTTGCCGTTTTATTGGGATCCAGCCTAACTCTTTAATGGGTGCAGCCGAACCGGTCATATTAGGGCAGCAGGGGGAGATGGTGTCTGCTTCAGAAAAGGTGAATTCGGCACTACGGGCTCAGTTTGCAAACTTAGCAACGTTTTATGGAAGAAATCCTCTCATTGCCGAAGCCATGGTGGATAAAGACTTGATTTTAGTCATTCGCAATCATCAAGTGATCCAACTCCGCTCTGATGAAGAGGTGATGACATCTGGACCCAATCCTGATGTCTTGATCTCGGGGAAAGGAAAGTTACTCACCTTGAATGCAGAAGAGTTGATGCGTTATGGGGTGGCGGATTTTGAAGTTCCTCAAGTCTCTTTACCGCTCATCACTCCAAGGGAGAGCGAGGAGGGGAAATGGCCTGCTAAAAAAATGCTGGTTTTTCAAGAACCCTATCTTGCGGCCATTCCTCAAGCAGTGATGATCGACTATCAGGACTGGCGAGTGGGCTTTTTTACGATCCTTTCCCATCCTGTGATTGCCTCTCTCCTTTTCATCGGTTTGGTGATCGGGCTCTATATTGAAATCAATACGCCAGGGTTTGGGGTTCCCGGTTCTATTGGAATTGCCTGTTTAGCCCTCATTTTACTTTCCAGTTTTGCGAGCCAAGCGGTAAACTGGATTGAAATCATCATCCTCTGTGCAGGACTCCTCCTTTTATCTCTTGAGCTCTTTGTGATACCGGGTTTTGGAATCACGGGGATTCTGGGAATCCTTTTGACCGTTATCGGCCTTTTTGCTTTAATGTTACCTGGACTAAGCAAACTGAGTCTTTTGGATCCCGAAACATTTCGGTTAGTAGGTAAGGCTTTTGTAGAAAGGCTAGCATGGCTCTGTAGTGCCCTTGTTTTTGCGATCGTGGTGATCATCTTCCTTGCCAAGTTTTTCTCTCACCGCTACTTTAGGTTTTCAAAAATGATCCTAAGAGGGGAACAAGAGAGCAAGCAAGGGTATGTATCAGGTGTGCCGCGTGCTCAGATGCCTCAAGAGGGAGATCTTGGAGAAAGTGTCACCCCTTTGCGTCCTTCAGGAAAAGTGCATATTGGGGATAACCTATTTGATGCCATTACTCAAGGGACCTATCTCGAGTCTCATGTTGCTGTAGAAGTGGTCCGTATTGAAGGAAGTAAAGTGGTTGTACGTGCTGTGGATAAGGAAATCACATGATCGTTGCGATTGGGCTCGGAATTTTGGGACTGATACTCATCTACTTTGAGTTCTTTGTTCCTGGGGGGATCCTTGGCGTGTTAGGGGGAGTCTTTATTCTTGCTG
>JAKQGT010000158.1 GCA_029556005.1 Chlamydiota bacterium
AAAAAGATCTCCAGCTGATTCAAGCATTTATCGATGAGGTCAAAGGTGACTAAGCGATTTGGTAAGTATGGAGGGGTGTATATTCCCGAAGTTCTCATGGAGCCGATTAAAGAGCTCGAAGAGGCTTGGAATGCCCATAAAATCTCTGAGGATTTCTTAGAGAAATTCCACCATGTTCTCAAAACCTATGCAGGACGCCCAACCCCTCTTACGGAAATTCCCTCTTTTTCCAAAGCGATTCGGGGACCCCGCATTTTCTTAAAGCGAGAAGATTTACTCCATACGGGAGCTCATAAGCTCAATAACACTCTGGGGCAATGTCTCATTGCAAAAAAAATGGGAAAGAAACGGATCATTGCTGAGACAGGAGCGGGACAACATGGGGTTGCGACAGCAACCGCATGTGCCTATATGGGACTATCCTGTGTTGTATATATGGGAAAAAAAGATGTGTTGCGCCAAGAACCCAATGTGAAGCGGATGCAGCTCTTAGGAGCAGAAGTGATTCCTGTAGATAAAGGGTCGGGAACACTCAAAGATGCGATTAATGAAGCGATGCGCGATTGGTCGAAAAATTATGAAGAGAGTCATTACTGTTTAGGTTCAGCCCTCGGACCTCATCCCTATCCCGAAATGGTGGCCTTTTTCCAAAGCGTGATTGGAGAAGAAGTGCAAGCAGAGATCACACCTGATGTCGTGGTTGCTTGTGTCGGGGGAGGATCAAACGCCATTGGAATTTTTACCCCTTTTATCGGTGAGGCGCGGTTGATAGGCGTTGAAGCGGGAGGAAAATCCAAAAAACTCGGAGAACATGCCGCCCGTTTTGAAGGGGGAAGACCGGGAGTACTCCATGGAACCTATACCTATCTTCTCCAAGATAAAGAGGGACAAATTGTGGAAACGAGCTCTATTTCTGCAGGGCTTGACTATCCTGCAGTCGGTCCCCACCATGCCGATTTACATGACCAAAAGATGGCAGAGTACACCTCTGCAACCGATGAAGAGGCCTTAGCAGCATTTAAGCTCTTAGCCCAAACAGAGGGCATTATTCCTGCCCTTGAATCGGCTCATGCTTTAGCCTATCTGGTGCGTGAAGCTTCAAAATTTCCTAAGGAAACCGTGATTGTTGTGAACCTTTCCGGGCGGGGAGATAAAGATCTTCCGGAACTCTTTGCTAAAGGAGTTGTCTAATGGGGCGAATTGAAGAGCTATTTCGAAAGAAAAAACCTTTTATCGCTTATGTGACAGCAGGAGATGGTGGCATGGAGCGCACTGTAGAGGCAACCCTGGCTTTAGTAGAGGGTGGGGTCGATCTTTTGGAAGTGGGGATCCCCTTTTCCGATCCCGTTGCAGATGGGCCTGTCATTCAAGATGCGATGGAACGCTCCCTTAAACTGGGAACCACCCCACGCAAGGTTTTGGAGTGCATAGCGACCATTCGGAAAAAAAGTGCCGTTCCCATTGTCTTATTTACCTATTATAATCCAGTCCTTGCAGCAGGGGGGGATTTTTATAAAGAAGCAAAAGCTGCAGGAGTTGATGGGATCCTGATTGTCGATTTACCCCTGGAAGAGGGAGAGGATTACCGCAAACAAGCCCAAAGTGCTGGGCTGGATACCATCTTTCTCATTGCCCCCTCGACCCCTAAAGAGCGGATTCAAAATATTGCCTTAGCCTCTTCGGGGTTTCTCTACTATGTTTCACGCAAAGGGACAACTGGCGTCAAAACCGATCTTCCCGATGATTTAGAAGAAAAAGTTCAAGAAATTCGATCGGTCACCTCTCTTCCGGTTGTTGTAGGGTTTGGAGTCTCTAATTCTGCAATGGCGCGCAAGATTCTAGAGTTTGCCGATGGATTTGTTGTAGGCTCTTACCTTGTTCAGGCCATTGGGGAAGGAAAAAGCCTCCAAAAATTAACCCAGTGTGCAAGGAGTTTAATCGAGTGATTCTTACCATAAAGAAAAATGCCAGTATCGAAGACGTGGAACGTTTGGTAGAAAAACTCCAATGGATGGGATTTGAGGCGCGCCTATCAGGAGAAGAGGGGAGTTATACCATAGCTCTTATCAAAGGGATCGATTCACTCACCGCTATCGAGCAGTTCAAACGCCTTCCCCATGTTGAAGAGGTAAGCGAGTTTAAGCACCCTTTTAAACTAGCAGCGAAAGAATTTAAGCCTCAAAAAACCGTGATCAAAGTTAAGGATGTTACAATTGGGGGCGGGACTTTAGCAGTGATGGCAGGCCCCTGCTCCATTGAATCTAAAGAGCAGATCTTAGAAAGTGCCCGTATTGTCGCCGAAGAGGGGGTAAAGATTTTGCGCGGAGGGGCCTTTAAGCCCCGCACCTCTCCTTACGCCTTTCAAGGGCTGGAAGAAAAGGGGCTGCAGTATATGCGAGAAGCTGCAGAAAAGTATAATTTGATTACCATTTCTGAAGTGATGGATGGAGATCAAATCGATCTCATTGCCGATTATGTCGATATTTTGCAAATCGGTGCACGGAACATGCAGAATTTTACCCTCCTTAAAAAGCTGGGGAAATGTGAGCGCGCTATCTTTTTAAAGCGGGGCCTTTCCGCTACCTATAAGGATCTGCTCATGTCTGCAGAATACATTCTCGATAAGGGGAATCCTAACGTGATGCTTTGCGAGCGGGGCATTCGTACCTATGAAACCTACAGTCGCAATACCCTCGATCTTGCCGCCATTCCCATTCTCCAAGACCTTACCCATCTTCCGATCATTGCCGACCCCAGCCATGGCACAGGGATTCGGAAAATGGTCCCTCCGATGGCTCGTGCAGCAGTGGCTGCTGGCGCTGATGGAATCATGGTGGAAGTGCATCCCGAGCCTGATAAGGCCCTTTCAGATAAAGAGCAAACTATCTCTCCTGCAACGTTTAAGGAGATGATGCGTACGCTCCGTGTGATCGCCCCTGCTGTTGGTATCCAGCTAAATTGAGACCATTGCAAAAGTCATTCCATTCATCTGACTTGATCTATTTTGATTAAATTTT
>JAKQGT010000159.1 GCA_029556005.1 Chlamydiota bacterium
TACATTCCGATTTTTTTTATCGGGATAGGTTGATGGATTGATCCTCTTTAACCGAATAGTTCCAGAAAGGGCCTTTAGACTCTAAGGGCTCTGTAATAAAAATCACACGCCCTTTTTCTTCCTTAGCCGTCATCCGCATCCCATGAGGCACTTCTAGGGTTAAATCTCCACGAATCGTCACCTCTTCTGCAAGGAACTGTGAGTGCCCATGCAAAACAATCTTAAGGGCAGCAGAACGCTTAATCTCGTGCTTCCAAAAGAGGTGATCCTCTTCCCAGTTAATTCCTTGATTAATCACACGTACATTCTTAAGAGAGCACTGTCCTGTTTGATCACTATATTGCAAATGTCCCTCTGGATCAAGATGCCCCATGGTTCTCTCTGCATGGATAAGGAGACTCCCCTCAAGATCTAAATGTTTCATCTCTAAATCGGCAATCTCGAGCTGTAGCTCTGATCCCTCATGCAAAACGCCTCCTTGAATTTTTTGTCCAATAATTGCGTAAAGGGGGCCGAGTGCAGGATGAAAGCTAAAGAGGAAGGAAGGACCTTTCTCGATAAATATTTCCTCCTGGGGAAGCTTAGGCAAGGTAAACCCGCAGTGCTTTTCAAGAAGCTCTCTTGCATTCAACATATAATCGTAATAACACCCTTCTGGAGTCTCTAAGAGGGCTCCCTTTGCGCTCGATTTGCGTTTCGTTGTAGAGATCGTTTTCCGCCTTTCATTGAATGTCAAATAGGACTCATTGGCATCCATGACATCCGCAATGTTCTGCATCGTCGTTTCTAAACGTGCCAGCTCTTCCTTAGATCCCTGAGACTGGAAATGCATCCCTTTTCGGAAATTTACCAAAAGTCCTGGAAAGGGATATTTTTTTACCGCTTGACTCACCTTTTCAAGATCGGCAAAAAGGACATTGGTGTTGGAAGGAAAAAGAGAGTATTTACTTCCCTTTTGGTGGGGCCTATCCTCAATCCCAAACTTAGCAAAATCACAATACTCTACATTCGTAAGAGACTGGGCTCCTGACTCTGCAACTTTGATCACATTCATCCCTTCATGCGCGTTGACAAGACGGGAACAGGAAGCAAAACCAAAGGCTTTATTTTGTTTGAGACCAAACCCCAAAAAAGCTAAAAGTCCATAATCGGTTGCTGCCATCGGATTGTTGATTTGCCGGATTAAGGCCTTTTTACACCCTTTTTCCTTAAACCATTCAAAAACCTTTCCTTGCTCGAGGAGTTTCCAGAGCATTCCATGCCCTCCTGGTTTCAAGAGAAGTTTTAAAGGCTTTTGCAAACACCAATCTCCATGACGCGTAAAAACAGGGACAGAAGGTTGGGTAACGAAGCGAAAACTCTCTTGAGGTCTTCGAAACCAGTGATTCTGCTCACAAATTCCCCGAATATGTTCATCATTCCGATGCACATTGGACGTCATCATGACAATGGGTGTGACCACCTGTTTGTGAAGCAACTTGTAGTGGAGATATTCGCGCGCTTGAAGATCTCCAATGACTCCCGCTAGAAGAGGCTTTCCTAAAAAAATCAGGCGGGCCGCAGGAAGGGCTTCTTCCGTCTGGTCATCTTTAAGCTGCAGACGATCCGCAGCACCTCCCACAGGATAAAGCTCAGCCATTTGCCCCTGTTCGTAAATACCCGTGAGAATCGCTTGATTCACCTCAGGATTCGTTTCAAGAAGACTTAAAGGCTTGGGAGGTAAAAGGGTTTTTCCCACTTGATGAGCTCCCCCTTGTTCCAGTAGGCTTAAGACTAAATGTTGATAGCCCACAATGCCCCCAATATCGGCATAAAAAGCTTCGATAGCTAAAAGATCTTCTAAAAGGAGACGCAGCTTCGGAGTCAGATCCCCATCCGTTAAGTGAAAGAGGTGGGGCCCTTGCCCAATGGCAAAGGTAGCTTTAATCACATATTCACATTCTGGAGAGAGCCCGGCAAGGAAAGATTTAATCACTGAAGGAAAAGAAAAAAACGCATCCACTTCAGGAAGCGCGTCTAAAATCTCTAGTTTCTCATAGGTATTTTCTGCTTCGAGCAAAGCAACTTTTAAATGGCGCAAGCGCTCTTTCTGCTCACAAATCGGAGGGCGGTTTTTATCAATCGCAGTTAGACTCATTGCGTCCTTTTCATAGACATCGTTCAAATTCTCTAACTTGCCATTTTTGCTCTCTAAATGGCAAGACTTTCTCATACACCACCCTTCTTGAAAGCCAAAAATCCCCTGAATCAAAACACCAAGCGCTAATAGTTTCTTCATTGTGCACCTTCCTAATTTGAGACCATTGCAAAAGTCATTCCACTCATCTAACTTGATCTATTTTGATTAAATTTTTTTCTCTTTTTCGGTCAGCTCTCTAGAGCTGGCCTCAAAAGCCGAGAAAAATTTTCTCTAAAAAATCTCAACTCATCTGAATGAAAGCATTTTTGCAACGGCCTCAATTTG
>JAKQGT010000163.1 GCA_029556005.1 Chlamydiota bacterium
GGTGGGATCAGGAGTCTTTTTGCTCCCTGCTTCTTTAGCTTTTCTCGGTAGTATTACCATTTTTAGCTGGATTGCTACGGCAATTGGAGCGATGTTTTTGGCTTTAGTTTTTGCAAAGCTTAGCAAGATGTTTCCGAGAACAGGGGGACCTTATGTCTATTGTAAAGAAGGGTTTGGAAATTTTATTGGCTTTCAAGTGGCATATAATTTTTGGATTTGTAAATGGGCGGGAAGTGCGGCGATTGCGACAGCTTTAACCGGATACCTAAGTGCCTTTTTCCCCATTTTAGAGCAAAATAACTACTATGCAGTCCTTGTTAGCATTAGTTGTGTATGGTTTTTTTCTCTGGTCAATATTTTTGGAATCCATTTAGCAGGGGGTTTTCAACTGTGTCTAACGATTTTAAAATATATTCCTCTTATCTTAGCGACTGTGATTGGGCTCTTTTATATAGACCTTGAAAATTTGGCCTATTTTAACATCAGTGGAAAATCCAATTTTAGTGCTCTATCAGCAGGTGCGATGCTCACCCTTTGGGCGTTTTTAGGTTTGGAGTCGGCTTCGATCCCTGCGGATGATGTGGATAACCCTGAAAAAACGATTCCCCGAGCCACCATTCTAGGAACCACGCTTGCAGGGATTGTTTATATATTGAGTACCGTTGCCATCATGGGAGTCATTCCTATGCACGAGCTGCAGGATTCTCCCGCCCCTTTTGCAGATTTTGCAGGGAAACTTTTTGGTTCTTGGGGGATGTTTGCTATGGGGTTTGTGGCAGTGATTTCTTGTGCAGGTGCTCTAAATGGTTGGATTTTGGTTCAAGGGCAGATCCCTATGGCTGCTGCAAGAGATGGTCTTTTCCCCCGTCGTTTTGGGAAGGTTTCCAAAGACCGTTCTCCTGTATTTGGGATTGCATTCTCGTCCTTCCTCATCACCCTATTGCTCATTCTCAATCTGAGCAAAAACTTGGTGGAACAGTTCACCCTAATTATTTCTCTAGCAACCCTTGCAGGGATTATTGCCTTTCTTTACACTTCTGTCGCTGAATTTGTGATCTACATCAAATATCCAGAGAAAGTGGATAAGAAAAAGGTGTTTAAAACGCTAACAATCTCAGGGCTGGCCTTTTTGTATACTTTTTGGGCAGTTGCTAGTGCGGGACAAGAGGTTGTCTATTATGGATCGCTTTTATTATTTAGTAGTATCCCAATCTATGGATGGATGGAGTGGCAAAAGTATCGGAAGAATCATTTAATACCAGGGTAAGAATGGATGAATAAAAAATTAGGTGTTTGGATGCTCACCGCTCTTGTGGTGGGAAATATGATCGGTTCGGGAGTCTTTTTGCTGCCAGCATCCCTTGCAAGTATTGGAAGTATTACGGTTTTTAGCTGGTGTGCAACAGCTGTTGGAGCGATGCTTTTGGCTCTTGTATTTGCGAAGCTAAGCACCCTTTTTCCTAAAACGGGTGGTCCTTATGTCTATTGTCGAGAGGGATTTGGCAACTTTATTGGTTTTCAAGTCGCCTATAACTACTGGGTCTACATGTGGGTGGGCAATGCTGCTATTGCGGTTGCTTTTACAGGGTATTTAAGTACTTTTTATCCCCAACTGACCGATAACAATCTTTTAGCGTTTTTTGTCACGGCCGGAGCTGTTTGGTTACTCACTCTTGTCAATATTATTGGGGTTCATCTCGCCGGCATGTTTCAACTCGTTTTAACGATCCTCAAATTTGTCCCTTTAATTCTCATTGCGATTATTGGGATTTTCTTTATCGATACACAGAATCTGACTTATTTTAATGTGAGTGGGCATTCGAATTTCTCGGCATTATCGAGTGGAGCCATGCTCACACTCTGGGCCTTTTTGGGAATGGAATCGGCATCGATCCCAGCGGATGAAGTGAAAAACCCCGAAAAAACGATTCCACGAGCTACGATTTTAGGGACTTTGCTCACCGCAATTGTTTATATCTTAAGTACCGTTGCGATCATGGGTGTGATTCCTATCCCCCAGTTAAAAGAGACTGCAGCTCCTTTTGCAGATCTTGCAGGGAAGATCTTTGGAGAGTGGGGGAGGTTTGTCATGGGAGCCGCAGCAGTGATTTCTTGCATAGGAGCTCTGAATGGGTGGATTTTACTGCAAGGACAGATTCCCTTGGCTGCTGCTAAAGATGGGCTATTCCCACGCAAATTTCAGCATTTATCCAAGAGACGCTCTCCCATTTTTGGGATTCTTCTCTCTTCTTGTTTAGTGACCCTCCTTTTGGCCATGAACTTCAATAAGAACTTGGTGGACCAATTTACCTTTATTATCTCTCTGGCAACCTTAGCAGCCATTATTGCCTATCTTTATACAACGGTGGCTGAATTTGTAATCTATGTCAAACACCCAGAAAAAGTGGATAAGAGTAAGATTGTAAGATCCCTAACAATTGCAGGATTAGCGTTTCTTTACACCTTTTGGGCCATTATTAGCGCGGGTCAGGAAATCGTCTTTTATGGGGCCCTTCTCATGTTTACAAGTATCCCCATCTATGGATGGATGGAGTGGCAAAAATATAGGAAAACGCACGTTTATGGGAACCATTAAGAAGATTTATGACTCGGTCCATCGATTCATCCATGTAGATGAGATTGAAAGTGATTTGATCAATACGCGCCCTTTTCAGCGCCTCCATTACATTCACCAATTAGGGGTCACTTACTTCGTCTATCCAGGAGGAACCCATCGTCGTTTTGAGCACTCTTTAGGGGTGATGGAGCTAGCGACCCGTATTTATGATGAAATCACGGGGAGAGATTTCCCCAAAAAACTTACAGAGCTTTGCCCTAAATTTGGCTCTTATGAGTACCGCTACTGGAGGCGGGTATTAAGACTGGCAGCCCTTTGCCATGATATGGGACACCTTCCCTTTAGTCATACAGCAGAGCACCGTCTTCTAGGGGCGGGGGGACATGAGGTGTGGACCCAAAAAATTATGGAGAGCGCGATGCTCTCTCCTG